>NZ_JACJOY010000044.1:0-9263 GCF_014695815.1 Trichocoleus sp. FACHB-6 | reverse complement strand
AATTACTGGGGTAAGCTTTACTCATAACGCTCTCTCAGTGCTGTGTACTACATATTCGCAGCTTACACTGAGTGAGCTTTTTTGCTATCTAACCGACTTTTAAAACATCCTCTAAGCTTTTGCCGGAAACTATAGACTGGCTTAACCAGCAAGATAACCCTAGTAGAACGATTGATTTATTAGTCAGAAATGCTCGAAAAAGCAATGAGCCTTGCTTCAGCGAAGAAAGCACTTTTGAAATGGCAGAAGTTTCGGCACTTGAAGAGGAATTGGAGATATCGGGCGAACAGGTGAAGAGTCTAACACAAGAAGTGGAGGAGCTAAAACAAGAGCTGAAGTTGGAAATACAGAGGACAGAAGATTGTCGCCAAGAACTGGAATATCTAGAGCAGGAGTTGCGTAATAATTTCGTCTATGAGTTACGTGATCAAATTGGGACAGCACAGATGACACGAGATAAAATGGATGCGATCGCGCAAACAATCTTGAAGGATGAAAAGAGAAAAAATAGTAACATACTGGTAAATTATCAAGGTTGGGTTGCTGTCAAAAATGCTTTAAAAAGGTTCATTGAGATTCTATTGAATTAGGTAAGTAGAAGCTTCCGATATATTCTTCCCACATCAGTATTTTGAGTTTAAAACAAATACAAATTTTATCTCTATTTTAAATAAACTGTAACGTTAAATGTATACATAAAAAAACCTTAGTAGGGATCGGGCAATGTTAGAGACGACGACAAACCAGACAATATCCCACGCCGCGGTTGAGGATTGGTGGGAATCCCCCATGCCTCCCACTGACTTGATTGATGATGGTGAACCGATGGAAAGTAACCGTCACCGGATTGCAATGAATACCCTGATCTGATCGTTGCAGCAAGCTTGGAGCGATCGCAATGACTTTTTCTGTGGCGGCAAGGTGCGGTTTTATGATGAGGCGGGAAATCTCGTCTTGTTACCGGAGGAAGCCGAACGTCAACGCGCCGAAGCTGCTCAACAGCAAGTTGAAGCCGAACGTCAACGCGCCGAAGCTGCTCAACAGCAAGCCGAAGCCAACGCAAACGCGCTCTTGCTTTAGCGGCTTGGTTGCGAGAAATGGGGGAAGATCCGGATACATTAAGGCTCTAGTATTTTGTAAAACTCAATTTGAAGAAATCACCCCCTGTAGAGACGTTGTATACAACTTCTCTAGTTACACTTTTGTGTCATAGAACCCATATTTTGCCTGTTATCTGGGTAAAATCGCAATTATGGGGCCCGATGGGAGCAAGGCAAATACTTTGGTAATACAAAATGTGACTACCGCCGATTTGGCGGAGCAATTCCGACATCTTCAAAACCAGCTGCGCGAAGTTTGGCATACTACCGAACTTTTTGACAACAGCGATGCTGATATTGTGGTGATTCCTTCGTTGAGTATCGATCAGCGAGAACTGCTGAAAATTGAAGGATCTCATCACTACGAGGAGCGACTTTTATTT
Organism: Trichocoleus sp. FACHB-6; assembly: GCF_014695815.1. Lineage (NCBI taxonomy): Bacteria > Bacillati > Cyanobacteriota > Cyanophyceae > Leptolyngbyales > Trichocoleusaceae > Trichocoleus > Trichocoleus sp. FACHB-6. Next base: position 7,780 of record NZ_JACJOY010000044.1, on the reverse strand, counting down.
TCGTTAATTCGCCTGCATAACCCTCGAACCAGGCTAATTTACGTTACCTCCCAGCCGTTGCATCCGAGCGTAATTGATTACTATTTACAACTGCTACCGGGAATTCCGTTTTCTCACGCACGCGATCGCTTGCTGCTACTTTCAGCTTACGACTCCTCCCTCAAACCTCTAACTCAAAAAATTTTAGAGCGTCCCCGCTTACTGGAGCGCATTCGGCAAGCCTTGCAGCTAGAAAAGTCTTATATGATTTGTTACAACAGTAGCCCTTGGGAAAGGGAACTGTCTCTAGCACTGGGCGTACCCTTGTATGCTTGCGATCCGGATTTGCAGGATTGGGGAACTAAAAGTGGCTCTCGGCAAATCTTTGCCGAGAGTGAGGTTCCTCATCCCGATGGTAGCAGTAGCGTCTGGAATGCCGAAGAACTCGCACAAGCAGCAACCGAGTTATGGGAACGACAGCCGACTTTAAAGCGAATGGTTGTCAAACTTAATGAAGGAATTTCCGGCGAAGCGAATGCAATTCTAGACTTAAGACCCATTCTGGAACTAGCACCCCAGAAAGCTTCCCATAAAGAACGAGTGGAGGCAATAAGCGATCGCTTGCCATTTCTCGGCTTTCAAGCCAAAGCTGAAACCTGGGAAAATTTTTCTAGTCGCATCCCAGAATTAGGAGCAATTGTAGAAGCTTTCATCGAAGGAGACATTAAGCGGAGTCCCAGCGTTCAAGGTCGCATCACACCCGATGGAAAAGTAGAAATCCTCTCAACTCACGACCAAATTTTAGGAGGCCCTGACGGTCAAATTTACCTTGGTTGTCGTTTCCCAGCCGATGAAAATTATCGATTGCGCTTGCAAGAATTGGGATTAAAAGTAGGCAAGAAACTAGCAGAAAAAGGAGCCTTAGAACGCTTCGGCGTTGATTTTGTCGCCGTTCGCCACCCTGACACAGAACACGGACAATGGGAGCTGCAAGCAATAGAAATTAACCTGCGAAAAGGCGGCACTACCCATCCTTTTATGACCCTCAAGCTGTTAACAAACGGTCGTTATGATCTCTCGACAGGTTTATTTTACAGCAAACAAGGTCGCCCAAAATACTACATTGCCACCGACAACCTGCAAAAAGACCGTTACCGGGGACTGCTGCCAAACGACTTAATGGATATCATTGCCCATCACAGATTGCACTTTGATACTGGTACTGAAACAGGCACCGTTTTCCATCTCATGGGTTGTCTTTCCGAATTCGGCAAGCTGGGATTAACCAGTATTGGCGATTCTATGCAACAGGCAGAAGAAATTTACAACAAGGTGGAAAAAGTGCTGGACGAAGAAACTAAAATTCGCCCTAATCATTCCAACTCGCCACTTTATCCGATTCCCCCGATTACTTGGAGCGGGAACGGCTAAAATTCGGAAATGAAAATAAGAGGATGTTTGAAAAAGCACTTTTCAAACCTATAGGTTAGAGATCCCCCTAAATCCCCCTTAAAAAGGGGGGCTAGGGGGATCTCCAAGATTTCAGCGTCATATAGATAACTTTTCAAACATCCTCTAAGCCATCGCTGCTTACATTGGATACGCTGCTATAACTAAAGAGTGTACAACTTCTTTTTTAGAGACTACTCTTTTGACATTGGGATCGGGTTCTGAATCGCTCTCCTTGTGCCGTTAGTTGTTTTGTTCTAAACACGCGACTACATAAGGAGCCTGCTAATGTCGTCCCAATCCTATCTCCCAATAAAAAATCAACTCCTCGCCGCCCTGTCTGAAACCGAGTACCAGCGCCTTATTCCCCACCTGGAACTCGTCTCCTTATCACTCAATCAAGTTCTCTACGACGCTGGCGAATTGATTGAACACGTCTATTTTTTCAATCAGGGAATGTGTTCTTTAATCACCATCATGGAAAACGGGGCGATAGTCGAAGTAGGTCTGGTGGGCAAAGAAGGCATGGTTGGTCTTCCCGTATGCTGGGGAGGCAACACCACGATCAACCAAGCGATGGTGCAAATTCCAGGCACTGCCATGCGGATGAAAGCCGAGCATCTGAAAACCGAGTTCAACCGGGGTGGTAAACTTCACAGCTTGCTGCTGCGCTACACGCAAGCGCTATTTACTCACGCCTGCCAATCCACTGCCTGCAATCGCCTGCATACGATAGAGGAGCGGCTTGCCCGTTGGCTGTTCAACGTCCAAGATCGCATGGAATCAGACCTGCTACCGTTGACTCAGGAATTTCTCTCTCATATGTTAGGCGCACGCCGCTCCGGTGTCACGGTGGCTGCTGGCACCCTAAGCCAAGCGGGAATGATTTGTTACAGCCGTGGTAAGATCACCATCCTCGATCGGGAGAGTTTGGAAGCAACCTCTTGCGAGTGTTATCGGGTGATTAAAAACGAGTACGATCGGTTGCTAGGTAAGGGAAGCAGTGAGATTTGCTGACGACCTCTTTTTAATTTGGCTTTTATGTTTGGAAGCGTACAGAACTCGGAATGCGATCGCATTTATTCTTAATATTACAGGCTCGGAAATCGAGGCTACTTGACTTAGATGTTGGAAAGAAACCGATGAGCTAGGTGCTTTCCTTCGCTAAGGATACAAGCCCCGCCCCTTCTTGACGAAATGCCAAATCTAATAATCGATCGGCCGCTTCCAGCTATTTCCCTCAATATAAGCACGTCAGAGCGTTACCCAATATCCCGCTTAAAGATAACCGGGGCCTAACTATGAATAATTCCACACGCCTAGCTGCTAAATATGATGATGATATTAACAAAAAAATGATAGACCTTTGGGGTAAGAGTTGGGAAAAACTCTCTCCAAAACAAAGGCAATTAGTTGGAGAAATTTTGAATCACCTAAACCAAGTTCCTTCGCTCAGCTAGGTTAATTCAATTTTTTTAATATCAGGCGCTGTTAAGAAAACAACTTTATTTCAGGCTCAGACTTTCGTAGCCAACCAAGGCTTAGAGGACGTCTGAAAAGTCCTAATCAAGACGCTTAGACGGTGGATATCCCCCTTAAAAAGGGGGATTAAGACTTGGTTCTCCCCCCTCGAAAAGGTAGTCTGGGGGGATAAAACTAACATTTTGACACTTCTGAGACATCCTCTTATGTTTTGTTAGGTGAGGTTCTCACAACCCAGCTTACGCTAACTACTAGCCTAGTTTCCGGCTTCCGTACCCAAAGTCCAAATGCTTTTTTTGAGTTTTGTTTTCCTATCGTTCTTTTTCTACAATCATTCTTTAGCGGACGGTATTTGCTTATACAAATATATCTTCCTTAGAGGAGATTTTACCACAACCGAATTAAACAAGCAGCAGCTTTTGTAGGCTGCTTGAAAGTTTATCTCCAGAATAACTAAGATAAAGGAAATCTTATACAAGTAATATGTTTTTTTTATATTTTAAATATGAAATAACTTATTAATATAATTGTTACACATCTGAAATGGTTCGTTCTTTTGACGGAAGCCAGTATTGAGGATAACCGCTAACTTAGGGGCATAAATCTCAAAGAAGGAAGGCAGTTATGTTCGATATAGGTACTGATGTTGTGAATCAAAAAACTGGGCATATTGGCAAAGTGATTGGTTACGGGCATGAAATGGTTAACGGAGTTTATTCGCCAACACTGAAAGTGCTTTTATCTGAAGCTTTAAACCCAGGGAAAAAAGGTTTTATAGAAGAGGACTTGCATTCGGCATGGACTCAATGGCAGGAAGCCAACAATCTTTCCATTAAGTGAGTATTTGGCACAAATGTAAGAGGCGTTTGACAAGCTATCTATATGTACAATTTAATTTCCTGTATTGAGCGATGATGAACCCGGGCCACGCTCAACGCCTGTAGATTCTGCCTGCTCGTCGGAGAACGTTTCCTGATTCGTATCTTGCGGTCGGATAGAATCGAGTGTAGCCCTGTGTCTTCGTGTGGTTGTGACCCAGTCTGTACAGAGTGCGATTCACTGCATAAATCCAGATTGTCCGCGTCCTTATCCCCAGGTTTGGGGAAACAAATTTTGCAACAGTTGCGGCGCACCGTTACAACTGTTGCATCGTTACGTTCCCATCCAGCCTCTCGGAGTTGGGGGATTCGCCGCGATTTACACAGTCTGGGATTTGCACCTGTCAAGAGAACGAGTGCTGAAGGTTTTGCTGGAATCTTCACCGAAGGCGCTGGAACTGTTTGAGCAAGAAGCGGCAGTCTTAGCGAGTCTAAATCATCCGGGCGTTCCCAGAGTGGAGCCAGATAGCTATTTTGTGGTGGACTTAGGCAAGCGGCAGCTACCTTGTCTGGTGATGGAAAAAATCAACGGTCAAACGTTGCAGGATATTCTGGATCGGTATCCCCAAGGGTGTCCAGAATCGCTGGTACGCAATTGGCTCAACCAAGCTTTAGAGATTTTACAGGAATTGCATCGCCGCAATATTATTCACCGCGATATCAAGCCTTCTAACTTGATGCTGCGTCAAGAAACTGGGCAGCTGGTGGCGATTGATTTTGGCGGTGCGAAACAAATTGGCACGGTGCAGCTGGGTTCTGTTGCCAGTTCGACGCGGTTGATTTCTCCGGGTTACAGTCCGCCAGAACAGATTATGGGGAGTGGGGTGGGGCCGGCGGCAGATTTTTACGCGCTGGGTAAGACGATGATTCACTTACTGAGTGGGCAATATCCGCCGGATTTGGAAGATACAGCAAGTGGTGAGTTGAGGTGGCGGCATTGCGCCCCGATTAGCCCTGATTTGGCTGACTTGCTGGATGACATGGTAAAAGACGATGTGCGCCAGCGACCAGCAAGTGCGGCCCAGATTCAGCAGCGTTTGACTGGGGTTTCTTCAATGAAGACAATACCCAGTAACGTACCGCAGTCTTTTTCCGGGGCGATCGCTTCCTTTGCCCGCACAAGTCTGAAGCTGGTGGCAATAGCGATCGCATCTATCCTGACAGCTGTAGGTCAAATTACTCTTTTCGTTTTTCGCGCGATCGCCAAAACCTTACAAGCTAGTTTAGATACGCTTTGGGAAATGATTGTTGGCGGTATTGGCGCTGGTGTGTTTGCCGCAACTGGCTTTTTCTTGGCTTACGTGTTGCCGTTGGGTGCCAATTTCGCTACTATTCTCGCCCAATTGCCCCCGATTTTTCCCTATATTCCCCCCCACGTAGGGCAAGCGGTTCTGCTGTTTGCTGCCGCTGGCTGGGGGACAGCTTGGGGTCTTACCGAAGCCGGAGGCTTTGGACAGCGCAAGCGGCGTTTAGTGGCTGGGCTGATGGGCGTTTTCGGCTACGGCTTAGGGTGGCTGATTTGCCATGTGATGCCTTATGGATCGGTGCTGCGCTTAGTAACGTTGATTGCATTTGCAGTTGGCCCCTTAACCCTTGGTTTAGGTTTGCCTAGCCATGAACTGGTTCACGCTGTTATTGCCGCATCTGGCACAGCTGGAGTCTTGACTGCTTTACAAGCTTATACCTTCATCCCTACCGCGTCCGCTCCTTTAGTCAGCCTTGGGTTTTTTGGGGTTTTGGCTGTCACTACTGCCTTCTGGTTGGGCGTGAGTTACTACATCGTTGTGCCTTTTCTGCGTTGGTTGGGCTGGCGATGATCCGGTGCTATGTCTGCGTAAATTTCCGGAACACGCGATCGCATTGGGGGATCTGTACTTAAGTACACAAATTTTATTGTCAAATTATGATAAATAAACTTTCCCTAGTAGCGCTATTGGCTCTTAGCTTAGCTGCTTGTACTTCTACACCGCAGTCTAACCAATCTGCGATCGCAAATTCTCCAACGGCTGAGTTACCAGATGTGCAGTGTCAAGGAGAAGTACCGCAACCTGTCAAAGCATCTCTTGGGGAATTTCGTCTTGCACAAGAAGCTGATTTTATTCCCGCAATACGCCAGTTTCAAGCTAGTGGAAATTCAAAACAAAAATTTACTTGCAGCATTTTCTCGGCTGATTTTAATCAAGATGGGTTAAAAGACTACGCCATGTTGTTAGTGAGTGAAGAACTCGGTGATTTCCGGTTCCAAATGTCCCTAAATCAAGGTGATGGGAAATTTCAGCGAGATTTCGTCAAAGATTACAAGCGCATCACCAAACCAGAAGCAGGTGTAATTTATACCTCAATGGATTTCAAACCAGCAGGGGAAAAAGGTTTAGCAGCCCGCGATTATAGCCCTTTGAAACCAGGTTCTCCAGAACAAACAACTTATGTGGAGAAACCAGCGATTGAACTGTGGAAAGTAAGCCAAACAGATGCACCACCCAAACAGTTAGATATAAGTTCTCTAGGTTACTGTTCTGAGGCGCTTTACTTCGTAGATGGCAAAAAAACTTTTGTGGTCTGCGATTAAAAGACATTAAAAAAATATCAATTTGCCTAGGCTGAACCCTTGTAAAAACTTTTCAATTTGGAAAAATTGTAGGTTGGGTTGAGCTATTGCTCAACCCAACCTACCTAATATTAGCATTTGGTTTTGTTACCTCTATCCACCCTACTTACTCACACAACTTTCCTGTTGGGTGAGGTTGCTCAAACAAACCTACAAATTATAATATTTATCTCCACCTACGTATCATAGAGTTAGTAGCCCGAGCGAGATCCGTCATGTTAGAGTACAAATCACCAAAATATTTTCCTTCCTCCGAAGAACTACTCGACTCTGACGAGACACCTGTGGATAATGAACTGCAAGATTTAATCCCCGGTTTACTGAAAGCCATATTAGCTATGGCTTGGACAGAACGCATGGATTGGTTCTTTGGCGTTGACATGGGGATTTACTACGATCCCGATCAGCCTGCAATTGTACCAGATGGATTTCTCAGCTTAGGAGTTGAGCGAATTTTTGATGAAGGACTGCGCTTAAGTTATGCAATTTGGGAAGAAGAGCGCGTCCCGATTATGATACTAGAAGTTGTCTCTCAGACTTATCGCGGCGAATATACCAAGAAAAAGCAAGAATACTCAGATTTGGGTGTTTTATACTACGTAATTTACAATCCTCAACGTCGCCGCAAGCCACAGCTAGAAGTTCATCGTTTAGTTGATGGCGAATACATTTTGCAACCGGGTAATCCTGTTTGGCTACCTGAAGTTGGTTTAAGTATTGGTGCAGAACGCGGAACTTATCTAGGAATAACGCGGGAGTGGTTGTACTGGTACGATGAACTTGGGCAAAGATTCCTAACACCAGAAGAACGCGCTAAAGTTGCAGAACAACGCGCCCAACGTCTTGCAGAGCAACTTCGTGCTATGGGCGTAGATCCCGATTCTGTAGTTTAAATTAAGCTATGGGAGATTTTGGTAATTTCAACTAAGCTGCAATTTGCGCGATCGCGCCAGCCCATAGCAAACATATAGCGATCGCACGAGCTAGGCAAGCAGTATCTTCACCTTTTTTACCAATATTGCAATATTGGTTTTTCGTCTGCGTTTAGCCGATATGATCGCTTCACCTTAATATTCTAGTTACTTGAGATGAGGATCTTTTCCTAACCTGTTGCTGTGCCATAGGATAGCCTGATTGTTAGCAATAAATATATAATGTGATTAAAATTATCACAACTAGGTTGGCATAAAATTAGGGTTATTACAGTTAAAATAAAGTTAAAAATAACTTGGTTTTTCGTTGGATTTATCTGCACTGCTTAAGTAAGCGTACAGGAGTTACGCAGTTGAACTGAAGATGCGGTAGAAGGAAGGAATGAATTGTTAGCTTCCATCGTTTCCAGTGCCTCTATGTGAACGTTGAACTGAAGATGCGGTAGAAGGAA
>NZ_JACJOY010000043.1:0-2923 GCF_014695815.1 Trichocoleus sp. FACHB-6 | reverse complement strand
TTATGAGTTATTGCCAGAAACATCGGAGACTTTTATTTATCTGGCAATGATCCGTATCATGGTCAGGCGGTTGGCATAATATTTAACCCCTCACCACTTTTCAAACATCCTCTTAGCCCAAAACCCCTAATGTAAAAGATTTGAAAGGGTTTTGGATTAACGACACTAATGTATTAATAGCGACAAATAATTTGTTATCTAACAAGATAGTTCGCAACAATCACGTTCCTCAACGGCTCTCTTGAGATTCTCAAGACAAATTCTTTGAGCTGTTTGAAACGGACGCTTCACAACTGTGAGAAAGAAAAGATAAGCAAGCAGATGTTGCATCTTAAATTCAAACGTCCAGGTGATGTGTGTACCTCGATTGGTGGCATTGTATAACCACTTACCAGAAGCAGAATGAACTAGCCATGCAAAGGGAGGCTGGAATCCTCGAATCAATTTGTAGGCTTGAACGCTGGGGCGTTGTAGTGTGGTGATGATTTCTGCAATCGCAGAACCATCGCTATTGTTCACAATCCTCATACTACCCTCGTGAAGCGGTAGCTCATCGGTTGTGCTTGCACTCAAAATGGCAGGAATTGATTGGTAGCCTGTGAACAATATTGGCAAGTTTTGACAATCAATTGAATAATCAAACACTCGCTCAACATCCGCACTAATTGTGATTTGTACACTGGTTTGGATGTTCATCTAGTTACATCCCTTAATAAAGGAGGCTTCAATTCTACTAGCTAGCATTAGTTAGAAAGTGTGGAAACAAAGTTGATTTCCTGCGTTTGAAAAGTGTAGGAAATCAACCTTGCAACTAGTGATCGCTGCCTCACTACTACCTGCGGGCATCCGCCATCCCTAACTGACTGTTCAATTCTTTCAACTGCTGTGGACTGAAGACATTGAGATACTTTGGCGCGATCGCGGGAGTCAGCAGTTCCAGCATCAAGCGGTTCTCAATCCAGAATTCGACGACATCAAATAAGCCATCCCGATTCGCCGCAAACACTCGCCATCCTTCCCGTTCACCAATTCGCTCGATTTCCTCTAAACTGATGGGAACTGAGATAGCCGCATGGATAGAGCTATATTGAGAAGATTGTTCATTGAGCTGAAATCCTGCCTGACCTTCCCAGGCATTCGGAATCAGTTCAGTTCCCGTTGGGTAAAGCTCAATCATTGTGCCAAATTCATCTCCTGCTAGCGCCACATAACTCCCAGGATTGGGCGGAAAGGGAATTACATTACCCTGCATGATTTCTGCCAAAACTTCGGCTACGTGGTGAGGATTGTTAACGCCGAGCGAAATGTGATGAAGCATCGAAATCTCCTTTAGAATGGATGGCGAACTAGACTGTACGGTTCGATTAATACCAGACTAGGCTGTACGGTTTGATCGTGTCTTACTTCAATCGGGTCATCCAATCGGGTGATTTTTTGGGCTAGACTGTACGGTTCGATAAGTAGGACAAAGCAATGTCTAGAGGAGCAAAGCAAACCGCTAAAGCCGAGCAAATCTTGCAAGGTGCCATGCAGGAGTTCTTGCAGCATGGCTACACGGCTACCAGCATGGCTCGGATTGCAGCAACGGCAGGTGTATCGAAGGAAACACTCTACAGCTATTTTGAGAGTAAGGAGAAGCTGTTTGCGGCGATTGTCGAGCGCACTGCACAACAGCATTTTCAAGAAGTATTTGCTTCTGAACCCCTGCCTGCCAATCCTGCTGAACAGCTGCGCCTACTCGCTCCTAAAAGCCTATTTCCGGAAAACCTCGACCCCAGGCGAATGAACTTCTACCGCTTGATTGTGGGGGAGTCTGGACGCTTCCCTCATCTAGCCGAGTTGTACGTGGAGCAGTTTGAGAAGCCGAACCTGGAAATTTTTACTGGATATTTGCAAGAAGCAACACAGCTTCGTAGTTCAGATCCAGAGGCGGTGGTATGGATTATTCAAGGGATGCTGCTTTATTACTATTTGGTGATGGAGACTTTGCACGGTAAAAATGTGATGAGCATGACACTTGATCGCATTGTGGAAGCCATGATTGAATTGCTTTTTAGCAATCGCAAATAGCAGTCCAGTTCCCTTAATCCTTCAGGTTGAATGCAACTGCTCCAAGTAACAGTACTGTCAGATAACAAATTATTTGTCGCTATTAATACATTAGTGTTGTTAATCCAAAACCTTTTCAAATCTTTTACATTAGGGGTTTTAGGCTAAGTAACACTTAGGTATAGATTCCTCTTTAAAGCCATAATTGTCCTAACTCCAACTTTTCTTCATCCAAATATATCTAGGCTTTGGCAGTGATAGAAACGCTCAACGACAACAATTTATTAAGAGGACAAATAATCTGTTATTCGACGCTTCATCACCATATAAAGGTTGATTGGAGGGTGCGCCTCTCTTTAGCCGTTTTACATAAAGATGTTTGGTGGTGAAATTTACATCTTTCCATTGCAAGTTAATTGCTTCTCCAACTCTTAAGCCATGACGGTACATTAAGAGCAGGAGCATAGAATCTCGGTGTGGATAACGCCCAATTTTCTTCGCAGCCGCTATTAATCGCTCCATCTCATGCGGAGTTAAATAATCTCGTTCATTATTCGGTTTCGCTTCCTTAATCGGCGGCTTGGGTTAGGTTCTCATAACAACTCCACCTAAAACAGTGTTTGGACAGGTCAATCCAGCAACCCTGGAACTCTAATGAATCCGTTAACCGCTGGCACTGACTCCACCTAAAATAGTCCTTTTCAGCGGAGTCCAAACCATTCATTCTGGCATAATTAATGCAGTAATTGAGCAATGCAGTAATATGTCCGTCATCTCTTTCGTTAATGAGAAAGGGGGCAGCACAAAATCAACGTCTGCTCTGCATTTCGCACACTGGCTGGCTACCAAACAAAAGAAAAAAATACAGGTGGTT
>NZ_JACJOY010000042.1:0-73133 GCF_014695815.1 Trichocoleus sp. FACHB-6 | reverse complement strand
TTGACGAGGTTATTGTGTTACTCTGGCTTTCAAACTATTATTTTTTCTAGGTTCTCTTCGCTCGCTTGAGTCTCGCTTTCGCTTGTCTCTCCCGACCGCTTTATTAATATAGCAGACTAATACGCCTTGTGTGTGGCTTTAACCAAAATTTTTGCTCAAAGTACACTACAAAATATTTGGGAAAGTCTAGAGCCCTTTAGGGGCAAGGGTTATGGCGGTAACTAGGATAAAATAAAAACATCTGCGATTCTCAGACTATTGCCCAAGCAATGCTGTTGCCTCCAGTTGGCGACTGGCTACAAGGGTACAGCTGTACTCAAGGCGGCTTTTTCGTCTTTGGGGTAATTTGCTCCATAAAACTTATCCATCCTTACCTATGGTGCTTACTTCCTGTTTTTACGAGGCGTGTCGGCACTTGTCCTCTCCACAGGCATTAAGTTCGGACAAAGCCCGCCCGACTTGATCTTGAGGGGCATTTTCCAGATTGATAGAGGTATTCAAGTCTCTCTCAATCTCGATGCCACACCGTTGGCAATTAAACACACGCTCTCTCAACGGCATGGGTTGAAAGTGTCTACAGTTAGAACAAGTCTTGCTACTGGGATACAACCTATCAACCAGTTCAACCTTTGTACCCTACGCTGATTGCTCAATCACTTCCTAGGACGGTTAGCGTGATTGTTGGATGGGAATCTCGATCGCAAATTCTGCTCCTTGTCCCGGTGCCGAAATGCACCTCAGCTGTCCTCCATGTGTCTCTGTCACTATCTGATAGCTAATTGCTAATCCCATCCCGGTTCCCTTACCAACCGGCTTGGTGGTGAAGAAGGGGTCAAATAACCGTTGCTGAATATCTTCAGCAATACCCGCTCCACTATCTGCAATGCGAATGGCAATTTGTTTAGATGTCAAAACTTGTGTGCGAATTGTAATTCGACTGGGGTTGGCTTGCCTATCTTTGTAGCTAAGTTTGGCATTGAACTCCTCTATGGCATCAATGGCATTGGTGAGGAGATTCATAAATACCTGGTTGAGTTGTCCGGCATGGCACTCAATTTTGGGTAATTGACCATACTCTTTGACAACTTCAATGGCTGGATGATCTGGCTTCGCCTTGAGACGGTTTTGCAGGAGCATCAGCGTGCTATCAATGCCTTGGTGAATATCCACATCCTTGACTTCTGATTCATCTAGACGGGAGAACACGCGCAGCGACTGAACGATATCGCGAATGCGCTGAGCGCCAACTTGCATTGAGGCAAGGAGTTTGGATAAATCTTCCTTGAGAAATTCCAGTTCCATGTCCTCTGCTTTGTCTTGAATCTGTGGCGTGGGCTGAGGATATTGCTCTTGGTACAGCTCAATCAACTCTAGTAAATCTTGGATGTAAGAGCTGGCATGAGTAAGGTTGCCGTAGATGAAGTTAACTGGATTATTGATTTCGTGGGCAATGCCTGCCACCATCTGACCCAAGCTAGACATTTTCTCGCTCTGCACCAGCTGGAGTTGGGTGTGGTTAAGTTTGGTCAGCGTTTGGTTGAGCAGTGCAATCTGTTGTTGCGTTTGGTTATAGAGCTGAGCCTGAGTAATGGCAACTGCTAGCTGATCTACCACCGCTTTGAGTAATTCCCGATCTAATTGACTGAGGTAATGAGCGTGCAAACCGATGAGATAGCCGCAGCAGCCATCTAGAAGCGGGATAGGGAGTGCAAGGTAGGCGTGAGCTTTCAACTCCAGAGGTGTTGGCTCCAACTCAGCATCAACAAACAACAGATGAAGTGCCTCTGTCTGCTGTAGACAGGCTGCTATGTCTATAGATGAATTGGACTGAAACTTTCTTGGCTGAATTGTCAATGTTTGGGCGTGAGAGTCGCCAACCAGCTCAAGGGTTTGGAATTGGGGATCGTACCAGCCAAACAGCACTCTATCGAGCTGTGTTAAGGTTGCCAGTTCTGTTACCGTCGTCTGAACAATGGTTTGTAGCTCTAAAGATTCTCGGATGCGACGCACTAAACGGTTCAGTAGAGCTTCCTGCTCGGCACGAGTGCGGGTTTGCTCAAACAGCTGCACCTGTCGCCATGCACCAATCAGGGCAATAAGCAACAATCCGCCTAAAACGGTCGCCAAAAGGTTAAGTGCGCTTAAGTGAGATTCGATATTTTGGCGAGGAATAACCAGCGCAATTGACCAATCTGCTTCCTTTAGGGGCACGTAGGCAACGTAGTTCCATCTGCCATTGACTCGTATTAGTTTAATCCCCGCTTGTTTGGCAACCATTTCCTGGGCAACTTCTGCCAGAGCCGGATTGGAAGATTCTAAAAAGCTGGGTGCTTGACGCTCTGCGGAGCCAATCATCTTGGGATCGGGATGGGCAATCGCTACCCCTTGCGAGTTGAGTGCAAACGCATAGCTGCCGACTCCCTCCTGGAGCCTGCTCACGACCTGAATCACTCGGTCAACTTTGATCGCTCCACCCATTGCTCCCAGCACTTGAGTACCTGGAACCCGCATAATTGGAGCGCTGATATTGATTTGTAGGAGTCCGGTGGTACGACTGACGACGGGATTCGCTGCACTAACTTGCCCTGCCATTGCGTTGATAAACCATTCACGGTCTTTAAGATTTTTGCGATGAGGTCCGACGCTGGTATTAGCACCCCACCCCTCAAAGTTGACAATTGTCAGCTGGTGAATTTCTTTAAACCGTTGCAATTCTGACTTTAAATAAGGCTGGGCGACTGACCAATCCATCGAGCGCACGAGGGGACTGTTCGCCAGCATCTCTACTTCAGTCTTCCGATTAGATAGCCACTGGTCAATCTCATCCCGTCCCTGCTGGACTTCTAGTAAGGCTTGTTGCTGGAGGTTCGCAAGAATCAGTCCCCGCACAACCTGATAGCTGACTACAGCGATCGCACTCACCCCCAACGTTGACCCTGCCAGTATCGACAGAACAATTAGGTCACGAGGTTGCCATCTTTGCTTGTAGCGATGCTGCTTTCTTGGCAGCCTTAGCCAGAACGTTTTAGAAAAATTGAATTTTCCCAATCTGGGAAATGCTTGCTGGCTAATTTTTTGGCTAGCTGCGTCAGCCTGATTGTTTAGGGAGGACATTCTTATTACTACCTGTTATCGACTTGAGACATAGAAGATTTCCAAGGAACTTAATATTGCGAAAGTTGAAATAGTTCTATGTCACACTCCACAATCAGGTAGTTCCCTATAAGAATAATATGGAGATGTTCTGTTATCCCAACTTTTTTACTTACAAATTCAGATATTAGCACCTGATGATTGAACCAGCATTGGGACAAGTACGGAATTTTCATCCTGTCAAAAATACGGGATTTAGAGGTCAACTGAAGAATTTCGATTCTTCCTCAAGTAGCGCTAACAATGAATTCGCAGATTAAGCTCACATCTTTTACCTTTCCAAGCAGGGCATGAGGACAGGATTCCTATATTTTCCAGCTTTACAGATGTATCCCGTCATTGTTCGACGCTTCAGAGTCATCAACTTGGAGCGGCTCAAGAAAAGCCGGTTCTACATCGTCATGGGTAACGACTACGATCGTTTCCTCCAACACCGCGACCGCGAATATAGCCAACTCCTAGAATATCTCGCCCATTAGCATCAAATCTTTCAAGAAGGCTGGGATAGAATCATCGTTCTGTGTCCCTCCAACTATGGTGGCTACGACATCCAACTCAACGCCCCCATGCAATGCTTAGGCTAGAGAGTACAATACTGGCACAGCAAGCTTCTCACGTCGAAGTCTGAGGGATCAAACAGACAACTCCCACAGCCATACCTCCTTGCTTCAATAAATGGTGTAAACACTTCGATGAAATACAGAATTTAAGGAGAAGCCGGAATTAGCTTTAGAGTTAATTGACTAAAGTAAGAAAAGATGGTAATAACACGGTTTCTTACTGATTGATGCAAGCTATGGAAATAATACGATATTTCAGGTCAAGCTGGAAAAAAGTCACTGACTTATATAGGAGGATTAGCAAAAAATTGCCAATTAATAATTGTAAATAAAAGAAATAATCGAGAATAAATTAGACTATACAACTTACTTCAACCTTTGCCTATTGAACCTTTCACCCGTATTGAACTAAAGCTAGAAAAACCGAAAACTCTGTGAGTGGCAACGTTGGAATCCGAAATTCAAGGCTGGAAGGGAATAGACTGATTGCTATTTTTATGAATGTATCAACCTTCGCGTCCGAAGTATGAGATTGACTACTTAGACGTTGGAAGGTTGAAACCTTCCAACGTTCCAACTTTTTTCTAACTAATGATTAAAAGGGGATATCGTCTATATCTTGTTGGACAGGTGGAGTTGGACGGGTTATAGTTCTAGCGGCGGGTGCAAACGAGGGTGTCTCATCTTCTTCTTGGTAGTCTAGAGGAGACATCTCCACATCGCTATTATTAGCAGATGCAGCAGTTGGACGACGCGACCCCATCGGAACGACGTTGCTGGGAGGAGTTGATTCAGTTGCTGGCGTGCCAAAATCTGTATCGACTGACACTTTATGAATTCGGGAAACTGTCAACTCAGCGCGTTTCTCTTTAAAACCTTCTTGCCGATCAATGGTGTTCATGGTGAGGCGACCTTCAATAATTACGCGATCGCCCTTTTTGTAGTTATCCTTAATTTCTTGAGCTAAATTGCCCCAACCGACAACCTGTATACTTGCTGGTGGATCTTCAGCCTTTGTCCCGGGAAACTGGACTCGCAAAGAAGCGATCGCAGTTTGGCTATCCGGCGTATAACGCAGTTCCGGTTCTTTGATAATCTCCGCCATTAAAATGCAACTGTTCATAACTCAAAGTTCCACTATGGTATGTTTAGCCTCATCTATATTAGAACAAATGTACCATTACAATTTTAGATTTTGCTCCCGGCGAAGCAGTTTCTGATCCTCCGATGATTTTGGATTAGTCATTTAATCCAAAATCTGGCGATCTCTTGGGAAGAAAGAGAGGTTGGGGGAAGAACCAGTCATCGTTCAACTCCCCGATCAATCTCCCCAAAAATCGCTTCAAAATCCAAAATTTTTACACCATTGCCACTTTAAATTCTTCTACACCCTCCTCTTGTTCAACAAATGATTGAACCCTGGTGCGATACTCCCGCAAAGTTTCATCAACCCAATCCCGGTCATTACTATTAGCAAAGATATGTACCAGAGGTTCCCCAGCATCAGGCAAAATTAACACCCAGCTGTCATCGTGATAGTTGCAAATCTTTACACCATCGACTAATTCCAGATGTTCTGCTGGGTGAGTTTCTACCAGATGACGCATCAAAGCCCCCTTTGCAGTCCAGGGACAGCGGACAGTATAACTTTTGTGGTAAACGCGGGGTAGATCGGCGCGAATTTGAGCAAGCGATCGCTCAGAAACCGTCAGCATCTCCATCATCTTAGCAATGCAGAACATCGCATCAAACCCCGGATGCAGTTGCGGGAAAATAAAGCCCATTTCACCGCTACCACCCATCACCACATTCGGATTACTTTGAGAAGCCTCCATCAACGCCGTAGGATTTGCCTTAGTGCGAATAACCTTAGCGTCATGACGACGAGCAATCTGTTCCACCGCACTGCTACTATGCACTGGTACTACCACAGTAGCTCTAGGATTAGCCGTCAGAGTCATACTTACCATCAGACTCGTTAACAATTCCCCGCGAATTGGAGTCCCAGCTTCATCCACCAAGATCAACATCTCTCCGTTGGCTGACACCTGCACGCCAAAATTTGCCTTCAACGCCTCCACCACATGACCCAGCTGATTCAGCAACGCTTCTCTTTCAGCTGCTGAGAGTCCTTGTTGATTCAAACTAGCATTCAGCACCACAGCATCGCAGCCAAACTTCGCTAACAATTGGGGCAAAACGGCACCACTGACAGCGTAAACATAATCTATCACCACCTTCGAGCCGGAATTATGAATCGCCTTAATATTCAGATGCTTCTCAAAGGAAGTGCTATAAATATCAATCACCTGACTGGGGTAATTGACATTGCCAATTTCAGGAATCTGTACCCGTCGCAAATCTTCCTTAAAATAAGCCCCCTCAATCTTCTTCTCTATAGATTTGGAGATATTGATGCCTTTGCGATCAAAAAATTCAATCAAAATGTGATCAGATCGGTCTGGATGCACCCTTACATGGATACCACCAGAAACTGCGAGAGTAGGAACAACTGCTCTAGCCACAGGAATTGCTGTAGCTTCCAAATTCTGGACATTGATACCTACAGACATTAAACCAGCAATCAAGGCTCGGCTGACCATGCGGGAAATACTCCGCTGATCGCGAGAGATAGTAACCTGAGAACCTGGTTTCAAAGTAGAACCGTAAGCCGCACCCAACTTGACGGCAAATTCTGGAGTAATGTCGATATTTGCCAAACCACTCACACCACGCTGTCCAAACAAATTGCGGTGTGCAGTCTGACCCCAAATTAAGTTAATATTCAACGTCGCCCCTGATTCGATTTGCTTGCTAGGCCAGACGCGAACTTGCGGAGAAATTTGTGATTCTTCCCCTACAGTGGACAGGGAACCGACGACAGCACCTTCCAAAACTTGCGATCGCCTGTCCACTCTCGTCCCTCGACCAATCACGCAAGCCCGTAAAGAAGCTTCCTCACCAATAATCGCCCCATTCCAGATAATCGGACGCTTTAAGTTGGCATCAGCCCCAATTGTCACATTGTCGCCAATTGCAGTTCCTGGCTCAATGTGTACTCGCGGCCCAATCCGGCAATTACTGCCAATCAGCGCTGGTGCTTCAATTTTAGCCGTCGAGTCAATATGGGTATTTTGCCCAATCCACAATCCGGGAGACTGCTCAGAGTAAGCAAAGTCTAGTTTAACTTTTTGCTGTAACCCGTCATACTGCGCTTCACGATAAGCATCTAAGTGACCGACATCGCACCAATAACCAGAAGCAATGTAGCCGTACATCGGCTCATTTTTTTCTAGTAGCAAGGGGAACAGGTCTTTAGAGAAGTCAGTTTCCTGATTTGCTGGCAAGTATTGTAAAACTTCTGGTTCAAGAATGTAGGTTCCGGTGTTGACCGTATCCGAAAAAATTTCGCTGGTGGAAGGCTTTTCTAGAAACCGCCGAATCCGATGGTTTTCATCTGTAATTACCACTCCAAACTCAACCGGGTTCGGAACGCGGGTTAAAACCAGGGTTGCTTTTGACTTTTTTTGTTTATGAAATTTAATCGCTTCAGTGAGATCGAAATCGGTGATACTATCACCACTGATGACTAAAAATGTTTCATCTAGTAACTCAGCAATATTTTTGACGCATCCAGCAGTCCCCAAAGGCTGGTCTTCCTCTACAGCGTATGTCATCTGTACGCCGAAGTCGCCCCCGTCTTGAAAGTAGTCGCGCATGACATCAGGGAGGTAATGCAAGGTGGCAATAATCTCTGTAATCTGATGCCGCTTGAGCAAGTTGATAATATGTTCGGCGATGGGTCGGTTCAGAATCGGCACCATTGGTTTTGGAAGATCGCAGGTCAGCGGCCTCAGCCGCGTTCCTGAACCGCCAGCCATCAGCACTGCTCTCATAATTCCTCCTTATTATTCGTCATGATACAGATATCACCCTTAATTTTCGTTGCGCCTGTCTTTTAGTCTCCTATAATCAGGAAATTTCAGGTATCTCTCATAAGACAAGGGTGCAACCTCTTACTAACTCTCATCGAATACAAGTAGGCGATATAGATACATTATGCGGAGAGCGTAAGTCGGGCATCAAAAAATTAAGATTAACTGTATTGCAACTCAACCCCGGATAGACTAGAACTGGATCAATGCTACTTTGCCGTGTAGCACCAAATCAATTGTGTAGACTAGCTACAGTAAGCAGAATTTGGCAATTGCTGGCTTTGACGACCAAACCAGAGTCAGTTTTATGGGGGTTGATTAAATGGAATTACTCGGCTTCTTGTTGTTTGGGGGTTATGTATACGGTGGCTGGAGGTTCTGGAAGGGGTTTCGCCGGACGAATTTCAGCCAAGGACGGCTGGTTTTAGCCCTGTTGTGGCCTGTATTGGTGATTGGTAATAAATCCTATCGTCAGAACTACAGAAAAGCCCTTAAGGGTTAAAGCAAAAGTCATTAGTCATCAGTCTAGGGTCATCAGTAAAATCTTTTTTAACTGATGAGTGTGGAACGACTAATGACTCTTGCTGCTTCATGCTTTGGCGATCGCGTTTGGTTGATTGGCGGAACTCAGGAAAGCGCTCAACTGAGCGTAGCACTCTCTCGCTTTCAGCTGCCTTGTATTGTCACTGTTACCACAGAATCAGCTAAGGCGCTGTATCCTATTACACAAAGTTTGCAAATTTGGGTAGGTCGTTTAGACGTAACCCACTTAGAAGAGTTTTTGCAAGAACAGGGGATAGTTGCAATATTAGATGCGTCCCATCCGTATGCACTGGAGATATCGAAGATGGCGATCGCAATTTCCCTTCATCGGCAAATCCCCTATCTGCGCTACGAACGTCCAGCAGTTGACGCTGAAATAGATAATAACCAACAGGTAATTAGGTTAGATAGCTTCGAGACGCTGCTAACGGGAGACTACCTGCAAGAACAACGGGTACTACTGACAATCGGTTATAGAAATTTTCCCCTATTTCGTCCGTGGCAAGAAAAATCAACTTTATTTGCGCGAATTCTTCCCTCTGTGACAGCAATGGATGCAGCTTATGCAGCAGGTTTCGCGCCAGATAGATTAATTGCCTTGCGTCCTCCCGTTCCAGCAGAATTAGAAAAGGCACTGTGGCATCACTGGAAAATTTCCCTAGTTGTCACCAAAGCATCGGGAACCGCTGGGGGAGAAGATGTCAAGCGACGGGTTGCAACCGAGTTAGGCATTCCTTTAGTTGTCATCACTCGTCCAGAGGTTGCTTATCCACAGCAAACCAGCGACATAGAAGCAGCAGTAGAGTTTTGCCGATATCACCTCAAATAAATTGCACCAATGCCAGGAAATAATTGCTGGTATTGGTGCAAAAAAATGCGATCGCGCTAAACGCAGCCAATCAAAAAAATGTTACTCAAGCGTTAACTTACCGCTCTGATACAAATCTTGCACGACTTGGATAGCACAGACTATAGCAACTAACCCAATTACCACAACGGGCGGCCAACCGATACCAGCGATCGCTAGAACCAGTATCACAGCCGCCGCACCAATTCGGTACTTTGTGCGGACTTTGCACTTGAATATCACCCCAGTGCGGTGCAGAATTCCTAAACTCAGCAAGCATAAAGCTACTGATCCACAAAGCAGCCATCGCACCGCATCGGACATTGCTACACCAGCCTCACTTGAGACAACGTGTTCTACGCCAACTCCAGTAGCAGCAAGTCCAATCACTAACGGTAAATGTCCGTAAAGCCAGACATTATAAATTGAAAATCGACCAGTTGCGCCCGCAGACCGCATAGAGGAGCCATCAATGTTCTCAAAATAGATCCACCACAAGCTGAAAGCGATGCTGAAGCCGAATACGGCGGCGATCGCACTTTGAATATCCCATTTTTGTTGGGAGACACCATCGACGACAGCGATGATCGCCTCGCCCAAAACAATGATCGTAAACAGCCCAAAACGCTCTGGTAAGTGTTCGGGATGGGGGAGTAGTCCTTGCTGCAACCGTTTGGCTGTAAGTGGCGTGGCAAAGTCTATTAGCAACCCCAATCCCCACAAGACAAAACGCTGTGGAATGGGTACAAATGCGGATAGTAGCCAAAGGCAAGCAGCGATCGCAAAACCTGTGGCGTAGCGAATAGCCAGTTTGCGCGCTTGAGGAATGTGCTTTGCCGCCCGCAGGTATTCAATCACCAGCACCGCCCTACCAGCAAAATACGACAAGGCAAAGCCTGCGGAACTTTCGCCTAAGGCGTGATGTACGTTCACTGCAAGGGCTGCGATCGCTACCATTTGCACAGCAGTCAGCAATCGATGTCCGATGTCATCGCTATCGAATCGGTTGGCGTAGAATGTAGTGCCAATCCATGCCCACCAAATCGGTATAAACAGAAACACAAAGCCGAGAAATCCTGATAGCGATAAATTGTCATGCAGATTGTGGGCGACTTGAGAAACCGCCACCACAAACACCAAGTCATAGAAAAGTTCCAGCCAAGTAGCGTGGCGAGGTTGGTGTTCGCTTTCTTCTCCAATGCGTAATCGCGGAGGTTGCAACCAACTTTTCATACTAAGTCCTGAGTTTTGAGTTTTGAGTTTTTAACTAATGACTATAGTGCGGTAGGGTGCTTCTTAATCATCTCTAAAGCAGCGATGCCCCAGAGAGCAGCCGCAACGCTTACACACTTCTCAAAGCAAGTTCAACAGTAATAAACAGAACTAATCGAAAACTATCAACACCAAACGCGATCGCTTGTTTTAGCATTTTACTCATCTTGGTACCAATACCCAAGCTTTGGTATTTTTCGCGCAGAGGATACTACATCTTATCAAGCAAATTACTCCCTCATCACATGGCTGTTTGACGATGTTCGGCATCTTATTTTTTGGGTATTCCCGCCACGAAACTTGGCGAGAGTACCCCGGAGAATAAGATGGCATTTCCGTACCCAACAAATAGTAAGATTAGGAAATTTTTTGAAATAAGTAGCCAAGCGCAGCAACAGGGCGCGGCTTTGTTCAATCAGGCATTTTCACGGTGTTAACATAAAAGCCAGTCATTCCCCTAGACCCTATGTTTCCCTTCAAATACCCCGTCCCTCAGACTGATCCGCCGCGATCGCCCAGGGAAACCCTACCGACTATGTACGATCTGCCCAGCGAAGACCCGGAGGAACCTGGTTTGCCCGATGAATTCCACGACTTGCAACCGCAATTATTGAGCCTTACTTTTCATCCCCCAAAATATCCGGCTTCGCAAGTTTTCAGTGCCAGTGACATGAACCTTTACTATGATGTGCGTCATGCTCAGTGGTATAAAAGACCGGATTGGTTTGGCGTTGTGGGCGTACCTCGACTTTATGATGAAGTTGATATGCGCCTAAGTTACGTTGTTTGGCAAGAGGGAATAAACCCTTTTGTCATTGTCGAACTACTTTCGCCGGGTACAGAGAAAGAAGATTTAGGAGAAAATGACGAGGAAAAGCTGCCATCTGAATCTGAGGATGCAGGCAATGGGCAATTAATTCAGCCTCAAACTGAGAATAAACCGCCTCGAAAATGGGAGGTTTACGAGCAGATTTTACGCATTCCTTACTATGTGGTTTTCAGTCGTTATACCAATCAGCTACGAGTATTTAAGCTGGTGGGGGCGCATTACCAAGAGCTAGATTTGCAAGAGTCGCGAGTTTGGATTCCTGAACTAGAATTGGGCTTGGGTTTGTGGCAAGGAGAGTTTCAAGGAATTGAGCGATTGTGGTTGCGTTGGAATGATGCTCAAGGCAATTGGATTCTCACTGAAGCAGAACAAGCCCTAAAGCAAGCTGAACAGGAGCGAACAGAAAAAGCACAGGCGTTACAGCAGGCTGAACACGAGCGACAGCGAGCTGAACAAGCGGAATCTAGGTTAGAATCTCTAATTCAACGACTCCGGGAATCGGGAATCGATCCTGATGCGTTTTTGAACTCTCAAAGCTAAAAATAGAAGGGAGTGACGCAAGCGATCGCTCCCACACGATTTAACTGAAATGGCGTTGTTCTCGATACAGGCGCAGTGCATACATTCCCGCTGGAGTTGCCCGTAATTCTTTAATTGTTGTTGCCATTTCACTCTTGATGCCGTCAAGCTGAGACGGCATTACGGGATGCTCTGGGGGTAGTAAAGCTGGAGCAGCTAACGCCGCAAAAGTTATGTCTGCTGCCGAAAATTGATCTCCAACCAAGTACGGACGATTATCTGCTAACTGCTGATTAACTGTGTCGAAAATTTGCTTAATTTCTTGAAGGGAACTTGCTGCTGAAGCTGCTGTAATATTCAAGCTTTGTTGAACTAATCGACGCATGATAGGGTAAGCGATCGCAAACCCAACTTGCTCAACCCAAGGCGTTCCTTTGCACCACACCCGCCGCATCGCTTCCCGGTCATCCAAGCGATAAAAATATGCCCAACCTCGAATACTAACTCCCAGTTTCGTGTCAAATAACTCTTCAAGTTGTTCGACTTCTCGGCATGGTTCCGGATCAGGGGGATATAAATATCTTCCTTCCGGGGCAAGTGTATTAAGATAGTGCAGAATGTCAGTT
The DNA here is from genome assembly GCF_014695815.1 of Trichocoleus sp. FACHB-6. NCBI lineage: Bacteria > Bacillati > Cyanobacteriota > Cyanophyceae > Leptolyngbyales > Trichocoleusaceae > Trichocoleus > Trichocoleus sp. FACHB-6. The sequence continues at coordinate 60,849 of NZ_JACJOY010000042.1, read as the reverse complement.
GAATCTGTGAAAGTATCTGCTCCTGTAACCAGAATCGGAACACTACTACTCCCATATTCGCGAGTAGCAAAACGATGAAAAAGTGGTACGTGACTTTCTTCAACATAAGGAATTTTCAGCCATTCAAGCGCCCATCGTACCTTCTCGCAATAATGGCTAACAGCAATACTAATTAAGCGAGGAACCGCAGAAGCAGTAACAATTTGGTAGTTCATAATGTAGTTAATTTTAGTTAGTATATTGGGTAACACTCGCCTTTAACCCAACAAAAGTTTAATATAGCATCCTCTTTTAGTTGTGAAAGCTACTTTTTAAACGAACCCCTGAGGGCGCTCTAGGAGGAAAGGGAGAAGTTCATCAGCGCTCCCTTGCAGGCTGAGCGCATCCACGCCGGGAGAGCGATCGCCAGCGTGCGAGGTTTTGTACCTCAAACGCCACGCACCAAGGGCGCGGGAAACAAAGGAGCATGGGGGTGGCTCTCATTCCCTACGAACTATTGCTGCGCCAAATATGCTTGATAAAGCTGCTGTGGAATCAGGACAGGTTTTCGACTAGATAAATTAATAAAACCGCCCGATTGTTCAGCAATTGCTGCTACCTTCCCAGCGACTATTTCAGCGGTGACAGTCCACTTCAATTTCTTCATTTTACTCATCCACATCCGACCTATTGGCACATCAAAAATAGTAATTGGCTGTTTGTACTCAATTTGGGTTTGTAGAAGTATTGGAGCAATCCCATCTTCAAGCATTTTTTGTAGAGGAAGATAGGCATCAAGAATTTCTAGACGTAGGTCTTCAAGCCAACGGATATAGACAATATTACTAACAATTCCTGCAAAGTCAATGTCGTAAGTTTTTACAGGCAATACTAATTCTACTTCCAGAGGCCGTTGCTGGTTGTGAGACGTTTGCATATTTAGATAAATTTACTATTAGCTGCTCTTAATGAAGCAGCGATCGCGCAACTCACAAACCAGAATCAAGGTTATGTATCCTGGGTCGCTGTTGCGCGATCGCTCTCAATGAAACTCTCGTTGAATTCTACTTACACAGCACTCAGGTAAGCTTCTAGCGCCTCGGAATCACCAATTAATTTGCCATCAATAAATACTTGGGGAACCGTTGTTGCACCTGTGACAGCCCGTAAAGAGCGAGTGCTAATATTCTTACTCAAGACAATTTCTTCGTAATCCATGCCACGCTCATCGAGCATTCTCTTAGCACGGGCGCAGAACCCACAACCCACTTTTGTAAACAGGGAAACCAAATTGGGCTTCGTTGCCTCTGGGTTGATATAGTTAAGCATTGTCTGGGCATCTGACACCTTGAAGGGATCGCCTGGTTCTTCTGGCTCAATGAACATCTTTTCAATGGTGCCATCTTTTACCAGCATGGAATAGCGCCATGACCGCTTCCCAAAACCCAGGTCTGCTTTATCAACCAGCATTCCCATCCCTTCACTGAACTCACCATTGCCATCGGGAATGACAGTTATATTATCTGCTTCTTGATCCTTCGCCCATTCATTCATCACAAAGGCATCATTGACGGAAATGCAGATAATGTCATCAACGCCATTTTCTTTAAAAACCTTAGCCAACTCGTTATAGCCAGGGAGATGGGTCGATGAACACGTCGGAGTAAACGCACCAGGTAGAGAGAAGACAACCACTGTCTTGCCTGCAAACAAGTCATCAGTAGTTATTTTCACCCAGTCGTTGTTCTTACGAGTACGGAAGGTGACGTTGGGGACTTTTTGTCCTTCTCTATTGGCAAACATGAATTTGGCTCCTTGACTAAGTAAAGTCCTTTAAAGCGTACTCGTTATGAGTACAAAATGTCAAGGGATAGACTCGCTTTAAAGTTACTGATGCGCCTTGCCTATGCCTCCGTGATGCAGATGCTTGCTGCCCAACAAAGCAAAGCGCCGAACAATGCTTATTGGCAGAGACAGGATTAATTTTATCGGCTTTTAGCCGATAAAATCCTGAAAATGTCCTATAGTCAGCAAAATTCAGGGTACAGAATACCCACCCTAATTTTACGAAGACGGAATTTCATATACGTGAGCTTCAATTATTAGCATCATAGTGCCTTCTTGCACATCCAATTCTTTTATGCAAAACGCTATTTCTGGAAACTCAAAATAAGGTAAATTCACCAGTTCTTTTACCTTCTGCATTAAGGCGAGAGTTAGTCCTAGCGAAATACCCGTTCCTGGCGTGCAGCGAAACTCCTCCAGCAATACGGGATGCTTGTCAGTACGAGGTAAGGCAACAGCACTGAAGCCTATTTGTTGCGTATTGTCTATTTTATGCACTAGCATACTTCCAGTGAATTCCATCTTCTCGCCACCAGGTAAGTGAAGCGATAGAGGAAGTTGCAGTTCCAAAGTTACAATTTCGTCATCTACAGAAAGCTCTATAGGAAACAGCTTGCTTTTGATATAATCTGAGTTTAATGCTTGGTTGATATCTGCTTCTGTTAGTCGAACACGAACAGTAGTATTTACTGGCTGATCAAGTTCAATTTTACCAACAATAGCACTCAGGGGATTGATAGCAATGTTATCTGTTTGCAGTTCCATATTCTGTATGCGAATATCTTTCTGCATTACCAAACCCTGACCTTCCACAGAAACCGAATTTGCCTCTCCCTGAATTATCTGACTCAGGTCAGTTTGGACATCTACGTCGATGAATTCTACTGCATCCAGCAGGCTACCAAGCCGCATTTGTAGTACCTGAGAAAGTGCTTGCGCCTCTACCCGTGGTTGTGACATAACGGATTTTTCCAATTTGTGTTTTGCTACTCATTACTCTATACGCAAATAAAACCGTTGCGGATCTGTATATTGGTAGAAGCCGTTATCTGCAATTTGTCTGAATATCTATAAAATTTCTTAGGTTGCTGATTGTTAATGGCAATGAATTACGAGTTATTATTCTAAGGTTATGGTTTTTTCCGAGGTTGATGTTGGTAGTGCTGTAATTTCAGCGAAAATTAGCCACAGAGTCTTTATTTTATAAGGTTAAAGTCCTTAAAACGGCCGAAACAGTACACCAATTGAAAGTACCTTGCTACGCTAACTGCACTTTCAACTGCTGCATCTAGTCCAAAAGCCCCTGACTTTAGTCATAGAGAAAAAAGACCGATTTTCTCGTTGAGAACTATAAGCCTAAGCGCAGGTTATCTCTAAAGAAAGCAAAATTTTAGCAGTTGCTAGTTTAATTTTGGTGCTAATATTTTAGGCAACACCTAAGCATGAGGTTTGGTAAATGAAAGCATCAAAAGTCATTCTGGGAATTATATTAACTGTAAATATTTTAGGGATTGGGGCTAGACAGTTAGAAATCCAAAAAGCACAAGCTGCCGCTGCCTTTGAAGAATTGCAGAACCGGGAGGAATATTTAACGTTGGTTTTTCCCAAGCTAATTAGGGAAGTTCAGGTTAGGTTAAACTTGGTGAACGTTCCAGGAAATATTAAGTCTGATTTAAAAGAATATGACCCCAGATACAGAAGAATAATAGAAGCCGCAGGGCAAGAAGCAGACGAAAACCTGGCTGAGTATCCAAGAGAGATAGGTTTTAGTCATATGTTCTGGGCAGAGAAGAAACGCATTTTAAACCAGAAGTACGGAATAAATTGGAAAACCCCACCAGAAATGAATCCAGAAGTCATTTTTGATTGAACCGAGGGCAGCAAAGGTCAAGAGAAAGCTAAAATAGAGCAAATATAGTTGCAAAAGTTGCGATCGCTTAAAGAGCTACTATGACGACTGCTGCTCCGGTAAAAACTCAATACGAAGCCATCATCGGTCTGGAAACCCATTGTCAACTGAGTACCCAAACCAAGATATTCTGCAATTGCTCCACCGAATTTGGTGCAACACCCAATCAGAATGTCTGTCCGGTATGTATGGGAATGCCTGGGGTATTGCCAGTGCTGGATCAAAAGGTGCTAGAGTACGCAGTCAAAGCTGGACTGGCTCTCAACTCTTGCATCGCTCCCTACAGCAAATTTGACCGCAAGCAATATTTTTATCCCGACCTACCCAAAAACTATCAAATTTCCCAGTACGACTTGCCCATCGCCGAACACGGTTATCTAGAGATAGAGTTAACTGATGCGGAAGGCAAACCAATTCGCAAAAAAATCGGCATCACCCGCCTGCACATGGAAGAAGATGCGGGGAAATTGGTTCACGCGGGTAGCGAACGACTCTCAGGTTCCACCTACTCCCTGGTAGACTACAACCGCACAGGCGTTCCTCTAGTAGAAATTGTCTCAGAACCCGATATGCGTTCGGGAGTTGAAGCCGCAGAATACGCCCAAGAACTGCGTCGGATTCTGCGTTATCTTGGCGTGAGCGACGGTAATATGCAAGAAGGTTCCCTGCGCTGCGACGTGAATATCTCCGTGCGTCCAGTTGGTCAGGAAAAATTTGGCACCAAAGTCGAAATCAAGAACATGAACTCGTTTAACGCCATTCAACGGGCGATAGAGTACGAAATCGACCGCCAAATTCAAGCCATCGAATCGGGCGAAAGAATTGCCCAAGAAACGCGGTTGTGGGAAGAAGGCTCTCAACGCACTATTAGTATGCGGAGTAAGGAAGGCTCTAGCGATTACCGCTACTTCCCAGAACCGGATTTGACACCTATCCAAGTTTCCCCGGAACAGCTGGAACAGTGGAAGTCACAACTTCCGGAACTGCCAGCCAAAAAACGCGATCGCTATGAAAGCGAATTGGGTTTATCTCCCTATGATACCCGCGTCCTCACCGAAGACCGCACAGTGGCAGAATATTTTGAAGCCGCTGTTGAGCATAAAGCTAATCCCAAACAAGCTGCTAACTGGGTGATGGGCGACATCACAGCCTACATCAACAACAATAAACTCAGCATCACCGAAATTGCCCTGAAACCCGAAAATCTAGCTGAACTCATCTCCTTAATTGAAGATGGCACTATCAGCGGCAAAATCGCCAAAGAAATTCTGCCAGAACTACTCACTAACGGCGGTTCTGCGAAAGCACTGGTGGAAAGCAAAGGTTTAGTGCAAATCTCCGACACTGGCGAACTTGAAAAAATCATCGATGCGGTTATAGCAGCAAGCCCCAAAGAACTAGAACAGTATCGCAGTGGTAAAACCAAGCTACTTGGTTTCTTTGTGGGACAGGTGATGAAGCAAACTGGTGGACGTGCAGATCCCAAAGTGACGAACCAGTTGATCCAACAGAAGTTGAACAGTTAAACCCTATCCCAACCCCTCCCCGTCCACGGGAGGGGTTAATTGTAATGGGAATATTGCGCCATGTAACGGACATGCAACAGGCGATCGCCTTTTTCACGTTGCTACTCTCGATTGAAATTGTAATCCGTCACAAATAGCTGCAATTCCTTTGGCTGTTGATTTAAGAGAACTTTCAATTGTCTGTGCTTCACAAAAAATCAGAAAAATTTATCAAAAAAACAAAATAGGGGGTGACACCCCTCACCCCTAACTGCTATATTTTGTTTAGTAGATGCACCCTGATGATCGGGAGAGTCGCCCAAGTGACTCTCCTTTTTTTTTTGTTCCGAGTTGTCAATACTTCTGCGATCAGACCGACCTAATCCCCTAACCGTGCCACCCTATTCCGGGAAGGGGAAAATTAAAAGCCATCCCGTAAAAATCTTCCTTTTCCGTGTCCGTATAGGAGAGGTTGAGCCAGAGGTGAAGCGGGATTGGGGAGAGGTTAAGCGATGTCATTAATTAATGACCAATGACCTGTGACAGCTTGGTATAATCTGCTTTCAACCAGGCTTGAGGAAAGAATGATGGCAGGCTGGCAAGAAATATCAGGCGGTGTGACGGCTCCCAGAGGATATCGGGCGGCGGGGATAGTAGCAGGACTGAAACCATCAGGTTTACCAGATTTGGCGTTAATTTATTCAGAAGTGGAAGCGATCGCAGCTGGTGTCTTCACCACCTCTGTTGTCCGCGCTGCTCCCGTAGACTATTGCCGCCAACTTCTGCAAGCTAAGCACGGTGCCAGAGCTATTCTCTGCAACGCCGGACAAGCCAACGCCGCCACCGGCTCTCAAGGCTGGATCGATGCTATCGAAAGCGCCCAGATGTTAGCGCAAGTGCTGAATATTCCCTCGGATACTGTCTTGCTGGCATCCACAGGCGTGATTGGACAACGAATTAAAATGGATGCACTGAAGGCAGCAATTCCTCAGCTAGTCGCAGCAGCATCCGAAGATGGAGGCGACGCAGCTGCAAAAGCCATCTGTACAACTGACTTAGTACCCAAATCTATTGCTCTGGAAACAACTATAGGCGATCGCCCAGTGCGAATCGGCGGCATTTCCAAAGGTTCAGGCATGATTCATCCGAACATGGCGACAATGTTATCCTTTGTAACTTGCGATGCTGCGGTTGCGCCTTCCTTGTGGCAAAAAATGCTCAGTCGCGCCGCCGATCAAAGTTTCAACCAAATTACTGTAGATGGCGATACCAGTACCAACGATACCCTGATTGCTCTAGCGAATGGTCAGTCTCGCACCCCAGCGATTACGGAAATGGGTGCAGAAGCCGAAAAGTTGGAAGCAATGCTGACCCAAGTGTGTCAATATTTAGCGAAAGCGATCGCGCGTGACGGCGAAGGTGCCACCTGCTTAATTGAAGTGCAAGTCACAGGGGCGCACGATGACAAAGATGCGCGTCAAGTTGCCAAAACCATTGTCGGTTCATCCTTAGTTAAGTCAGCAATCTTTGGGCGCGATCCCAACTGGGGACGAATTGCCGCTGCTGCTGGACGTGCTGGCGTAATATTCGATCAAGAAAATCTCCGCATTCAACTTGGAGATTTGTTATTAATGGAAAATGGTCAACCTTTACCCTTCGATCGGGCGGCGGCGAGTGCATATTTAAAAGCAGCAGCAGCAGGCGCTTACCTCAAAGAAGACACGGTTTTAATCTCTGTCAGTATTGGTTCTGGTTCTGGTTCTGGTAAAGCTTGGGGTTGCGACTTAAGTTATGACTACGTGAAGATTAACGCCGAGTACACAACTTGAAGTTTCAGTAGGTAGTTGAATCCACATTTTGTAGCAGTAGTATTAACCGCCTGGGGTTTAAGCCCCAGGCTAACAGCTAAAGTCTTCTTTAGAAGAGTGAGTAAAAATTTGGGTCTATTTCAATGGACATATGCTCACACCCTAGAACTGATGGGAAAGAGACAGTTGCAGAGGTTGAGATGATTAAATCCGAGAAATCAAAGAATATCACTAAATTTCAATCCTATAAGTCTGCTTTGGGAAGAATATAGGGGGCTATTGAAAAAGAATTTTTCCTTCTCCTCGCTAGCAGGAAATGAATTAACAAATCAATTAAATTGTAGTTTGGGATGCGATCGCTATCTTGGGCATCCCCTTGACTTGGGTATACAGCAAAACAGAAAAATTTGCTCTCCCCAAGACGGAGTTGATTTGATGTAACTGATGCTAACCTCAGCTGATAGGAGCTTTCGGGGCTGGGAGCGTAAGTTATGGTCAAGAAAATAGCGTTGTTTTGCCTCAGTTTGATTTTGGTAGTTGTCATTATGCCTCCTTTGACGCTGGCGCAGGGGACATCTTATCTGGAATCACGCCTCTCTAGACTGGAAGCAGAAAACTATCAAATGCGATCGCTTATCACCCAGCTAGACGCTCAAGTAGATGCTCTTCAACAGTCGGGAGCAAGTAGGCGATCGCCGACCGTTCCTTCCATCACTAGAACAACACCTTCATCCGATCCAATGTTTGACCGACTCGCTACTTTGGTAGTTGAACTCAAGCAGCGCATCAACAAACTAGAGGCGCAAGTAGCCAAACTTCAGAAAAAACGCAGTTAATTGAGAATTGGAAATTGGGCAAAAGTCTTACAGCGAATTTTGTTAATTTGCTCATTGTATCCATAGAAATTCCTGCTCTTGTGCGTAGGAGCTATTACAGGTTTTATGCACGTTCAAATAGCTCTAGTTTGTGGCGATAGACATCTTGTAACGCCAAAACAATTGAGAGTCTTTTGTCGTAAAGTGACCCTGCTAAAGATAGCAGCAGAAAGTTAAAGGAAAATGTATTTCAATAGATAGAGATTTTTTCTGGAAACTGTACTGTTTTGCCTTGTCAAACGTAAAAATCTTATCCAGACTTCCTCTAAATTGAGAAGCCTGAATGAAGTTGATAATTTTGCGCTCTTAAGGAAGCAATGCCAGCCTGGAAGGTGGCAACTATTCGGGAGGTGCAGGCGGCGGTGTAGATTCTTCTACAGGTGGCGGCGGTGTAGATTCTTCTACAGGTGGCGGGGGCGTAGGTTCGATTGTAGGCAAGGGTGTAGGCGTTTGCCGCTGTTCCCGTTCTTTTTGTTCCCTAGCTTGACGTTCTCGTTCTTGCTGTTGGGCTTCCCTGGCTTGACGTTCGCGTTCTTGCTGTTGGGCAAGTTCCCTCAGTTGCTGTTCGCGATCGCGAGCTTGACGTTCGCGTTCTTGCTGTTGGCGTCGTTCGCGGGCTTGACGCTCTAAATCGGAGCCTCGCTGAGCAAAGGTAAATGTTTGGGAGATGCCATTCCATCCAGTTTCTGATGACGCTAATTTCCAATTGTTTACTGCTTGTTTAACAGCTTGATCAATAACATCGTGACCGCTAGAGCTGTCAACCCTGACATTATTCACATTTCCGTCGCGATCGGCATCAAATACAACCTTTATGGTGCCTTCCAAACTTCTCGCCCTGCGGGGAAGGGTGGGATCGGGACATTTGCGACAATTGACACGATTCCATCCTGAACCAGACTGAGGATTTGGTTTTGGTATGGGTGGGCTTGGGGCAGTCGCTACCTGCGAACCTGTGCCTGAACCAGAGCCACTTCCTGAACCAGAGCCACTTCCTGAACCAGAGCCACGCCCTGTACCAGAACCACGCCCTGTACCAGAGCCACTTCCCGAACCAGAACCGCTTCCCGAACCAGAACCGCTTCCCGAACCAGAGCCACTTCCTGGTTGCTTGCCGCCAGTACCAGAGCCATTACCTGAAGGAGGTTTACTACCTGCTGCGTTTCCGGAACCGCCCGTAGGTGAGCGATCGCTTCCTCTACTGCTATTACTCGCTCCTCCAGCGTCATTTTTGGCAATTTCTTGATTATTGCTGGAGTTTCTTGGCCTTTGGAAAAAATCTCTAACTCTATCCGAAACCGATCCTCCACTAGAAGGCGGTGGTGTTGGCACTTGCCTTGGTGGGGTTGTAGATGATGGCGTACTAGCTGGCAAAGGTGGCTGCTGTGCAATCCTCGGCGGCGGCGTAGTAGCTGGTTTTGGCGGTAAACCCCCAACTGGTGTTGGGGTTGGGGTTGGCGTTGGCGTTGGTGTTGGGGTTGGTGCTGGGGTTGCTACTGGTTCCGTCGCTAGACGAGGAACGGTAGGAACCGGAGGCAGAGTTTTGCTGACTTCCGGTGTCTCGACTGGCTCTGGCGGCATCGGGACAGGTGTCGGGATCGGTTCCGGTGTTGCTACTGGTGACGGCGGTACACTAGCCACAGGTGTCGGGATCGGTTCCGGCGTTGCTACTGGTGACGGCGGTACACTAGCCACAGGTGTCGGGATCGGTTCCGGCGTTGCTACTGGTTGAACCGACTTACGGAATCTTTTAGAACTAACCGATGGCGGCGATAGCGCGATCGCTTCTGACGCAGAACTGCCACCACCGCCACTACCACCGCCGCCACCACCTCCAGCTTCTGACACGCTTTTGGCTGGAGCCGGCTCTTTTGGTTTTTCTAGCTCGGCGCTAGGCGGTTTAAGAACTATCACTTCAATCGATTCATCTGCCAGTCCAGGCGGTTCCACCGCCAAACTGCCGAAAATCAGCACCGCAATATGCAGCGCCAGCGAACCGATCAGGCTGTAAGTGAGAAAAGACTGCCTAGTTTTGTCTTCTCTTTCTCGTTGCTCCACAGCGATGCTGGACAACCCCATACGTTTTATTGCGAACAATTAGCACTTGATTGAGTAAAGTAAGATGCCAAGTAGCAAATGTCAAGTGAAAAGTCCAAAGATAGGAATTCGCCTGCTTTACTTAACAAGCCTTATAAGTTAGGCTCCGTGGGGCTTTCCGCCCATTTAATATTGGCTAATAAAACTTTTTTTGCTAATTATAGGCTACGATTGCTTGACATTAATTGTCATTAGCCTTACTTTTTTTTGAGAACTTATATCAGTTTTGCCAGTCGAGGACGCTGATAGACTTTCGCTGCTTCCTTTATTGCCTTAGAGACAGTAGAAGTAATGGAAATTAATAAAATCTTTGCGGCGGGCGGCGTGGTAATGTGGCCGTTGCTGGCGTTTTCTGTGACTGCGATCGCGTTAGTTGCAGAACGTGCTGCCTTCTGGTTTCGCATCAATCAACGGCAACGCCGTGTGGTGCGCGATGTCCTATCTCTGTATCAGAACGACACAGCAGCAGCTTTGCAAAAGCTCAAAGCCAATGCCGATCTACCCATTGCGCGAATCTTTTTGGCAGCAATGGAACTGGAGGAACCCACCCCAGAAGAATTTAGATTAGCGCTAGAAAGTGAATCTCAGGCAGAAATCCCTGTACTCAAGCGGTTCAATACCGTCTTTGACACAATTATCAGCCTTTCCCCCCTGCTGGGTTTGCTGGGAACAGTTTTAGGCTTGATTAATTCCTTTGCCTCCCTGCGCTTGGGTGATGTCGGGGGGACTCAAACTACTAACGTCACATCTGGGATCAGTGAAGCGTTGGTTTCCACCGCCGCCGGATTAGTTGTTGCTATTTTTACACTTTTGTTTGCCAATGCCTTTCGGGGATTCTATCTGCGACAAATAGCATTAATTCAAGAGTACGGTGGTCAGCTAGAACTGCTCTACCGTCGTCGATATGAAAAAGGAATATCTCACTATGCGCCTACCCGATGAACCAGATATCCCAGCTCAGATCAACATCGTACCGATGATCGATGTGATCTTTGCAATCTTGACTTTTTTCATCATGTCAACCCTGTTTCTTACCCGTTCTCAAGGGTTGCCAGTAAACTTACCCCAAGCAACAACCGCTAAAGCTCAACCTTCAACTCAAATTACCGTAACGATTAGCCCTCAAGGACAAATTGCACTCAACCGCAACTCAATTCCCATCGAGGCGTTGCAAGGTGAGGTGCGACAACTAATTCCACAAAATCAAGAAGCGCTAGTAATTGTGAATGCTGATGCAGCAGTCGATCACGGTCAAGTCGTCGCCGTTATGGATCAGTTGCGTCAAATTCCCGGTGCCAAGCTAGCGATCGCTACCCAAAGACCATAAACCACAAACCGCAACCATAGGGTGTGTTAGCGATCGCCTAACGCACCTATCCTGGCGTTTTGATATTCGCGTGATATCATCGGAATATCAAGCTAAGCAAAATCCTAGGAGTGAATATGGAGCAGATTAGAGAAGTTCCTGCGTTTAAAGTCAACGGCTTCGCGGTTCTTATCATCCTTCTAGCCTTAGCCATATTTGGCGTATGGGAAGCGTGGCATAGCATACAGGGATTAGCAGAAGTATTAGGCAGAAGCATTAGAGTAGGAGATTTTTTCGGAGACGATATAACCGCAGAACTCGGCGCAACTTTAGGAGCAACACTAATAGCAGTAGTAATTCCCTCCGTGTCCGGCTTCTTTACAGTTGAGCCAAACCAAGCAGTAGTGCTAGTCTTTTTAGGGCGTTACGTCGGTACTGTTCGAGAAGCGGGGTTTTGGTGGAGTAACCCCTTTGCCAGTAAACGGAAGATTTCTTTACGAGTTCGCAACTTTAACAGCAAGCAACTCAAAGTCAATGATGCCCAAGGCAGTCCCATTGAGATTGGTGCTGTAGTAGTTTGGCAAGTAGTAGACTCAGCCAAGTGTCAATTTGATGTTGATGACTACGAAGAATTTATCGCTATCCAAAGCGAGACAGCGATTCGAGCCTTAGCAATTCGCTATCCTTATGACGCGCCTGATGAATCGTCTATTCCTTCCCTGCGAGGAATTCCTGACGAAATCGCTAACGCACTCCAGAAAGAATTGCAAAGTCGATTAGAAGTTGCTGGAATCGAAGTGTTAGAAGCCAGACTCTCCCATCTAGCCTATGCTCCCGAAATTGCCCAAGTAATGCTGCGTCGCCAACAAGCCAAAGCGATTATTGATGCGCGGCGACAAATTGTTGAAAGTGCAGTGGGAATGGTTGATGAAGCGTTAAAGCGGCTAAGCCAACAGCAAATTGTTGAATTGGACGAAGAACGCAAAGCCGCTATGATAAACAATCTGTTGGTAATTTTAACCTCAGATCAGAACGCCCAGCCTGTAATTAACACTGGCAGCCTTTACACCTAACACATGACCCAGAAAAAGCGGTTTTTGCTGCGTTTAGACAACAAACTTTACGAAATCCTTGAGAAATGGTCTGCTGACGAGTTGAGGAGCGTGAATGCCCAAATTGAATATCTTTTGACGGAAGCAGCGCGTAAGCAGGGAAGATGGAAAGAAGATAAGCAGCAAAAAGTTGTCGATGAACAGAAAACTGAGACGGAGGATGCTTGAGTTTTGAGATTTGAGTTAATAGGTTATACCCAATTGAAATAACTTTTATTTTGAGCAACACCAAATAACTCAACACTCCGGAGACGTTTCGCCTCTGGCTTTGCAAAACTTTTTTATTGACCTCCACTTCCAGCAACAGGAGAGCAACCAGTAAGCGTTCCCGCAGGGATAACTTCTTTATTTCTAGCCATATTTTGTAATCGTCCCCGATATGTTACCAATTGCTCCCGCACTCCTCCTGACTTAGGTGCCATATTTATCATTTGGTTAACTGTTGCCACGGCTTGCGACCAATTTTGATTGCAAACTGCTTGTTTCAGCTTGGCGTTAAGCTGTTCTTGGACAACCTTGGGAGAAACTGTAGGTTTTTTAACTTGGCGGCTCTTTGGCGATGCTGCTGGTTTATTAATTACTTGGAATGAATTTAAAAAACCATTAATACTTTTAGATAAGCTTTCTTCCTTTTTTGTTACCGCTAATGTCTGATAAAGCCGTTGCTTGACCAAATACATTCGACTTTTAGCAGTAGCACCTCCGAATATCTGAACTTTTATTTCTCTTCCCGGATAAGTACCCAACTTAATATTCCGTTGACTTACCACACTACCTTGAACGCTCTGTGCAAAACCCTGAATGGTTCCGTTAAATAAATCATTGACATCCTTAGGAGTTTTTATAATTTTACTAGGTACATCAGAGTAAGTAACCCCATACACTGCTTCGTTCGGTCGGATAGATCGAAACCCATACACAGTAATTTTTCCCGCTTCAGTGTTTACAATACGCTTCAATTGGCTTGTTTGACCGGGCATCAATACTTTAAAGTTACCTTTACTTGAAGAAAACTGTTTCCATATCGACTGAGCTGCTTGAGTTGGTTGACTTTGTTGAAAGGCATCAATTGCTAGATATCCACCTACTAACACAGTTGTTAGGAAGAATGGTAAAATGATTTTATTTTTCATAAGTATTTACTCGTTTCCTAGTGGTAGATCATAACTTTAAGCTAAAGCCTACCACAAGAGTATTTTCCCGTAATTAACCAAGTTTCACAAAAAACTTTTACCTGGGATTGGTAATTTGTAGTTGGGAGGCAAAGGAGAAAACGTCAAGTCCTCTTTGTCCCCTACTCTCCAATCCCTTCATTTTTGAGCCTGAATCACCTGGAGACTTCCACCAGCATACAATTCTGGTTCGCATGCCTGAAAACCAACTGCCTCTAGCAACCCAGGTAAATCAGTTTGTAGGAGCTGCCAAGATGTCTGTGTTTCAAACAACCATAGAAATATAGACAAACCAGGCAAAAATAGGGGATTCGTGGGACTATGAAAATCAACTAAGGCGAAGATACCGCCCGGTTTCAGCACTCGGTACACTTCTCGGAAAATTGCCCTTAGTTGTTCGGGTTCCATTTCGTGCATTGCCACACTGGTATGTACTATGTCAAACTGATGATCTGGAAACGGCATTTCTTCAGCTAAAGCTTCTACATATTTCGCTTGGGGGACGTTGTGTTGCGCTCTAGCGAGAGAGACTGGTGAGATATCCAAACCTGTGACATCCTGGGAATATTGCACTAAAAATTGAGTTGCCTGACCGCTGCCACAACAGAGGTCTAGAACTTTGGTTTCTGAGTCAATGGTTAAACCTTTCAAAGGCAGTTGGCGAAATCTTGCCTCTCCACCTACACTCACAGCAGCAAGACGCGCGATCGCATCATACAACCACTGATACTGATAACTCCACGTTCTTAAAATAGTAGCCATTGCTCCACCTCGAATTAAGATGTGTATCCCTTGTTGCAGACCTAAACCGTTGAAAGCATATTATTGTTAAAATCAGTAACGAAAATGAAAGATTGGGAAACTGAAACCGCTATGGGTCGTGTAGGAGTTTTGCTGCTAAATCTGGGTGGGCCGGATGAATTAGACGATGTTGGGCCGTTTTTGTTTAATTTATTTTCTGACCCAGAAATTATTCGCATACCCTTTCGCGGTTTACAAAAACCCTTAGCGTGGCTGATTTCCACGCTGCGAACCAAAAAATCTCAAGAGAACTATCGGCAAATTGGCGGCGGTTCCCCTCTACGACGAATTACAGAAGCGCAGGGTCAAGCACTACAAGAACAATTAAACTCAAAAGGAGAAGACGCTAGGATTTACATAGGGATGCGTTACTGGCATCCTTTTACAGAAGAAGCGATCGCTCGCCTCAAACGCGATGCCATAGATCGTCTGGTAATCCTACCCCTCTATCCCCAATTCTCTATCAGCACCAGCGGTTCCAGCTTCCGCCTTTTGGAAAGACTCTGGCAAGAAGACCCAGCACTCAACAAAATTGAATACACTGTTATCCCATCTTGGTATCAACAACCAGGATACCTCCAGGCAATGGCTCAGCTGATTGCCCAAGAACTCGACTCTTTACCGAATCCCGACCAAGTTCATATCTTCTTTAGCGCCCACGGTGTCCCCGTAAGCTACGTCGAAGAAGCTGGAGATCCTTATCAAAAAGAAATCGAGGATTGCACAGCGCTGATTATGCAGACTCTCAATCGACCAAATCCTCACACCTTAGCTTATCAGAGTCGTGTAGGCCCGGTGGAATGGCTCAAGCCCTACACCGAAGATGCTATCAAAGAATTGGGAGCCTCAGGAATCGAAAATTTGCTCGTAGTGCCAGTTAGCTTTGTCTCTGAGCATATCGAAACTTTAGAAGAAATTGACATCGAATATCGAGAAATAGCAGAAGAAGCTGGTATCCACAACTTTAACCGCGTACCAGCTTTAAATACGCATCCAGTATTCATTGAAGCCTTGGCAGATCTAGTCGTTGATGCCCTGAATGCCCCCAGTTTAAAGCTGTCTCAGGTTACACAACTCAAGAAAAAAGTCAAAATGTACCCACAAGAAAGTTGGGAGTGGGGCATGACCACAACCGCAGAAGTCTGGAATGGGCGGCTGGCAATGCTTGGCTTTCTTGCCTTGATATTAGAGTTAATTAGCGGTCACGGCCCTCTGCACTTTGTGGGACTGCTGTAGAGGAATTTGAGAGTAAGGAGTGAGCAGTTATTAATTCAAAACTGTTTACTCCTTACTTTTTAGTCTGGTTCCTGATAGCCCTTTCTAGAAGGTTTTCGTCCTCGATACCAGCGATACCAGTCCTTAGAACTGCGAAGGGCTAGCCATAACAAAATTAAAGCAATTAATCCTCCCTGCTCAGGCGCGTCAAAGGCGAAGATGACTAGGAAAATGCACAAAGCATCTTCGATAAAGACAGCCCACAGGGGTAAACCACGCAAACGATAGAACCAACCAACCTGAACTAGCTGGAGTACGAAAGCTAATAAGCCACCGACCACAGCAACTATCCAGAGTAACCATGTTGAAGTGCCAGTAATTTGAGCAACGGCGATGCCCAGAATTGCTCCGACAATTGGGCTAAAGACTAGCTGCATAACTTGCAATACGCGCTGTCCCAGAAGCTTTTTAGAGGCAAAAAGCTCAAATAACGACCAGCTGGTAAGCACTCCGATTACCACAGGGGGAGGAAAGCGTGACAAAATTGGTACGCTAGCCCAGAGACTGGTGTTCGGCAATATGCCAATGACTAGCAGGGGCAGAGCTATTCTCATCCCTGCCGCCGACGAAGCAGAGAGCGCGGCGAGGATTTCAATCATAAGACACTTCAGCCGAGGAAGGGAAACTTATTGCTTGACTTTAGGACTCCCTTTTAGGGAGTCTCTATGCTTCTAGTGTCACACTCCTGCACTAAGAACAGCCACTAATCTCCAAGATATTGTATGGATTGCGATCGCATAAGGGGGCTTTCTCCCCCATTCCGATTTTTGTAGCTTTTTGTTAATTTGTTACTTATGCTACAGCGAATCTCGTGTTTTAATGAGTGATAGGAGATGTAAAATCCCAAGACAAGGAATTGATTGCGATACGTGTGAAGCGTAGCAAAGCGGCTGCTAACGCAGCATCGCTTAATAAGTAGGTCGTCAAAATATTCCCCAAATATCCCTAAACCTGAGAAACCCGCGTACTTGCCAAAAGAAGAAACGGGTTGGAAGGATTTTTGTATGTTTTTCACCTATTTATTAACGACCATAGCCAAAGCAATTCATTTCTACTTCCGTGAATCTACTTAGGAAGAAAGTTAAATTTGCATCTGCATACCAACCCAATCGTACAAGAGGAGAAATAGTGGGATGTCAGATTCATTATTTGCTGATGCTAGTCAAAGATTGGAACAAGCCTTGAAATATGTTTCTCTTTCCGACGATGCAACGGAACACCTAAAATATCCTAAAGCAAGTTTAGCCGTTTCAATTCCCGTCCGGATGGACAATGGCACTTTGAGAATTTTTCAAGGTTATCGGGTTCGGTACGACGATACCAGAGGGCCAACCAAAGGAGGCGTGCGTTATCATCCCAATGTATCAATGGATGAAGTGCAATCATTAGCGTTTTGGATGACCTTTAAATGTGCAGTGCTAAATCTACCTTTTGGCGGTGCAAAAGGGGGAATAACGCTAAATCCCAAAGAACTCTCGAAAATGGAATTAGAAAGGTTAAGTCGAGGTTATGTGGATGCGATCGCAGATTTTATTGGCCCTGACATAGACATTCCCGCACCCGACGTTTACACCAACCCAATGATTATGGGTTGGATGATGGATCAATACAATATCATCCGCCGTCAAATTACCCCCGCCGTTGTCACCGGAAAACCCCTATCAATGGGCGGTAGTTTGGGTAGAGATGCCGCCACCGCCACAGGTGCTTTTTTTGTAATAGAAAGCATTATGAGCAAACTTAATCGCCCCCCCCAAGAAACAACAGTAGCCGTTCAAGGATTTGGCAATGCTGGCGCAGAAATAGCCGAATTACTCTCCAAAGCAGGTTATAAAATCGTTGCAGTGAGTGATTCTCAAGGTGGCATCTATACCAAACAAGGACTAGATATTCCCAGCATCAGACAATACAAAAGATCTAGCCAAGGAATCAAAGCCATCTACTGCAAAGGCACAGTTTGCAACATCCACGAACATGAAGTAATCACCAATGAGGAACTTTTAGCGTTAGATGTTGACATTCTAATTCCCGCAGCTTTGGAAAATCAAATTACTGAAGCAAACGTGCAGGACATCAAAGCCAAATATATCTTTGAAGTTGCTAACGGTCCAATTAACTCAGTAGCGGATAAAATTCTCGAACAACGGGGAATCCATGTTTTTCCCGATATTTTAGTCAATGCAGGCGGTGTCACAGTCAGCTACTTTGAATGGGTGCAAAATCGCAGCGGACTCTATTGGACACTAGAGGCAGTAAATCAACAATTAAAAGAGAAAATTGTCAAAGAAACTGAGCAAATTTGGGCAATTTCTCAAACATTAGCCATTTCAATGCGAACAGCCGCTTATGTCCATGCCTTAAACAGATTGGGAGAAGCCATCAACGCCAAAGGTACGCGAGACTACTACATTAACGGTCGAGTTTACGGGTAGCAAGTAGTTGAGTTAAACAGAACCTTCAGAAATAGGGCAGGGAAATTCCCTGCCCTATTTCATTGATATAATTCATCTAATAACCACAGCAACTCCCCAAAAGCCAGCCTTACTCTACTTAGAGGATGTTTGAAAAGTGTTTTCTCTAACGTTACAGGTTAAAGATCCCCCTAAATCGGGAGCATCCCGTATTTGCAAATCGCCAGGGAATGATTTCCTTTTTTATTGTGGAATCCTTTTACTAAGCTACTTGAGCCATTGCGGTGCGAAAAATCAGGGGAATCGACTTTTAATTTTTATTTAGATGATGAGGCAACAATTATCTCACCTGCTTGTTGGCGAGAAAAGTAACATCAGCAGAACGTAGGGAATCGCCCTTGGAACGAAACTTAATATCCCGTAAAGGAGAGCAAGTTTTTGGGTTTCCAAACGGTAATCGCAACCTACAAATTACTGGAACCCTGAATAATAGAAGTCTTGCCATAGTTGGATAGCCACAACTAACTGTCTCTGCAATCATTAAGGTAGACCCATAGAGCCTAAGTAATTGCAATGCCCATAGTCTCGGTTGAAAACCTGAGCAAAGTCTATCCCGTAGCTGTCAAAGAACCTGGACTCAAGGGAACGTTACAGCACTTTGTGCGCCGCACTTACCGCCAAGTTAAAGCTGTGCAAGATGTTTCCTTCCACATTGAAACAGGGGAAGTGGTGGGGTTTTTGGGTGCCAATGGTGCGGGAAAGACTACTACACTGAAAATGCTCACCGGGTTGATTCATCCCTCGGCGGGTGTTGTGAGAGTAGCTGGACACGTTCCCTTTCGCCGTCAAGCGCCTTTTTTACAACAAATAACCTTGGTTATGGGGCAAAAGCAGCAGCTACTTTGGGACTTGCCAGCGATGGACTCATTGAGAATAAATGCTGCTGTTTATGACATCCCCGATAAACAGTTTCGGCGTATCTTGGGAGAACTGACCGAGATGCTTTCGCTAGAAGGGAAGCTGACTCAACCTGTGCGGAAACTTTCCTTGGGGGAACGGATGAAGGCTGAGTTAATGGCAGCACTTTTGCACCAACCCAAGGTACTGTTTTTAGATGAGCCGACGCTGGGATTGGATGTGAATGCACAGGTGGGGGTGCGGGAATTTTTACGCGAGTACAATCAGCGATATCAGGCTACTGTACTTTTAACCAGCCATTACATGGCAGACATTACGGCACTTTGCCAGCGGGTGCTGTTAATTCACCAAGGACAGCTGATTTACGATGGTAGTTTGGATGGACTGCTGGAACGTTTTGCACCCTGTCGCGAGGTTAAGGTGGAATTGGCGCATCCTCTACCTGAATCTGAATTGCCTTATGGCGAAATCAAAGCTTTGGATGGTCAATCTGTGCGTTTCTTGGTGCGTCGGGAGTTGCTGACTCGCACGGTGGCAAAGATGTTGGCAGAATTGGAGGTGCTGGATTTGACGGTGACTGAACCGCCTATCGAAGAAGTTATTGGTCAACTGTTTCGGGCGGGAGAGGTTGTATAAAATACCCGACGACTGTTGGGGGAGCCTGCGCTCTCTTCGCTTAGTCGCGGCTAAACAAACAAAGCCCGCCTGCGTGGGCTAAGAAATAAGTGCGGCTAAACAAATAAATAAAGCCGCGGACTAAGAAATAAGAAATATGATGACTTCATTTGTTAGAAAATCTCAAGTTTTGCTCTTGACGTACTACGCTCATATGGTGGAGTACCGAGCGGAGTTATTTTTGTGGGCGCTGTCGGGTTCTGTACCTTTTATATTGATGGGTATCTGGATGGAAGCGGCACAGGGCGGGAGGTTTGGGCTGTCACCAGTGGATTTTGCCCGCTATTTTATTGCGGCTTTTCTTGTTAGGCAGTTTACGGTAGTTTGGGTGATTTGGGAGTTTGAAAAGGAGGTGGTGCAGGGGAAGTTGTCGCCGCGACTTTTGCAACCTTTAGATCCGGTGTGGCATCACGTTGCTGCCCATATTTCCGAACGCTTTGCCCGGTTGCCGTTTATTGTGGGGCTGGTGATATTATTTTTCACGCTTTACCCGAAGGCTTTGTGGTTTCCTGGCGTGGGGAGAATTTTGTTGTTTTTTGTGGTGGTAGCGATCGCTTTCACTCTTCGCTTTCTCATACAATACACTTTTGCTCTGTTCGCCTTTTGGACGGAACGCGCTAGCGCCATTGAGCAATTCTGGTTTCTGCTATATCTATTTCTCTCTGGTATTGTTGCACCCCTAGAAGTTTTTCCGCCACCTGTGCGCGAAGTGGTGCTGTGGACACCGTTCCCGTATTTGATTCATTTCCCGGCGGCGTTGTTGGTGGGTTTACCAGTAGATTTAGGGCGGGGTTTGTTGGCAATGTTTGGTTGGAGTTTGCTATTTTTTGTGTGGAATCGTTGGATGTGGAGGCAAGGTTTGAAGCAGTATTCGGGGATGGGGGCGTAGGAAGGAAGGCAAAAGGCAAAAGAAAGATGATTTGTCTAATTTGAGAGTTGATAATTTCTGTTGTGGTTATTAAACCGCGAAGATGCAAAGAGCGCGAAGGAAGAGCGGGAAGAGTGCGATCGCGCTTACTCAGTAAGTTACCTATCTACTAACCCGGTTTACTGATAAATTTGCTGCAATTCATCTATAGTGTTCACCATCATCACTCCCCGCTGAATTGCTTTTAATAACTCTAAGTCCGAAATCTGAGATATTTCTGGCATTAGCTGTAACCCCTCAGTGCCGAATTTTACCTCTAAACCGAGTTCAATACTTGCTAGCCGTTCTTGGCGTATCCCGTTTTGCTCGCCCTGTTGTAAAATTTCTTGATACCAAGGAGATTCTTGTAATACTGCCATATCCCACCTCATTATTTGCTGGACTAAAATAACGTGAGTTCGGGTTAAACAGAGTTAGGCAAAAAAGCATCAGATATGAGGGATGGTTTCTTGGGCTGGTGGCAATAGGCAATCAATCCGCAGACCAAATTGACCAAGCAGTTGACGGGTGAACGGTGACGAGAATGCTCAATCTGAGAAATGTTCTTCAACTGGTCAATCACTGATTCAATAATGGCTCGTCGCCGCAGGAGCAGCCGATCTGCCAATGTCATCAAGCGGTTTTTCATGTTTCGTTTGAGCTTGGTAATCAGTTGAATCCCCCAATCGTGCCATAGCTGAAGGGCGAGTTTTTGGGAGACATATCCCCGGTCGCCAAACACCTTGCCAAAAAGCCGTTGCAGCAATTGGGACACAGGCTGACGGTCATCCACATTGCCAGGAGTGAGGATGGCGTTCAACAACTCTCCTCGCTCGTTAATCACCAGGTGCAGCTTAAACCCAAAGAACCAGTCCACGGACGTTTTGCCCCTCGCGGCTAGGGACTTGAACACTTTGTGGGAGGAAATGCGGCGGTTGTGGCAGACCTTGATGCTTGTCGAGTCAATAAAGCTGATTCCAGTACAGTGACCAAAGCAGTGGCGCAAGTAGGCGCACAGTGGCATGAGGGTCGATGGCATCCATTCGACGAGGCGTTGGTAACTGACTAATCGAGGAAAGGCTTTGCGCCAGTAACGACAGACTAACTGAGTATAGAACCACTTGAAGTTACGATACGCGGATTGATGGAAGGCAATCAAGATCGTCATAATCTCGCTTAAGCTCAGAGTGCGGGAGCGGGAACGACGCTGTAACCCCTCACCCAACAGGCGTTGCTGCCAGAGTGGTTCAAACCCTCGGCAGAAATCATCGACATGGCAAAACAAGGCTTCTAGACTAAGCATAGGGTGGTCAGATGCGTTGAGAATTAGGCACTTTCAACTTTATCTGTTCCACCCCTCCTTATCCCGAACTCACGTTAAACTACTTCCTAATACGAAAGTAGCAAAAAATGCCATGACTGTTTCAAAATTACTCAATCGCTCATCGGCACGTAAAACTTGTAATGCTCTTTGTATTGTGGATTCGTCTGAACCATTTTTCAGTACGGGTACAAAGGGGATGAGAGGTGAAGATGGTTCGGCAAATGCTACTTCAGCATCGACTTCCCAAAGATTGATTACGCGGTAGTCTTGACGCGCCTGCAAGCCTGCAAATTCTGACTCGTAGCGAGTGGGAATTTCAACGTCACCTTCTTTTATGATATTAACCAGTACGGGATAGGTGGGTAGGTTGTACTTTTCTTCTGCCAGTGCTGCATAAGCCCGCATCCGTTTGGGCATAGTAGGCTTGTAACGCAGTTGTATCTCATTGAGTACCAAAAAATCGCCATACTCGACACTTCTTGCTTTGATCAGCGCGTCATTCTCGCGGCTTATCCACTGGAATTCGGAGTTAAGAATCTCTCCGGCTACTATGTCAGGAATCTGTGTTGCCCATTTTACCCAGATTTCTGGTGAGAGACTAATTAATCGTTTGCTGCTGATATCTGCGGCTTTTGGCATAAGAGTAGATGCGATCGATCGCTTCTGTTGTAGTTTATGGGTAAACGAACCGCGTTGGCGAAGCCTGCGCCTTAGCGCTTAGACGCTAAGGGTGCGAAGGAAGAGGGAGAAGAGTGCGATCGCGTTATCTTCAAAATGGCAGATTTTGATAGCTTAAGAAGATGCAACGATATCTGACGGTACTGGGGTTATTTTGGAATACAGCGATCGCTGCTGAACTCGAATATCGAGTAAACTTTGTCTTGGCAGCATTCAGCAGTTTGGGAAACCTCGCCGGGAGTATGTTCGGGTTGTCCCTGTTCTACAGCAACGGTTACACTTTTGACGGGTGGAGTTGGGAAGAAGCTTTGGTGGTGTTGGGAATTTTTACACTTTTGCAAGGCTTTTCTGCTACTTTCCTGGTTCCTAATTTAAACCGCATTGTGGATCTGGTTCAGCAAGGAACTTTAGATTTTGTACTTTTAAAGCCAATTAGCAGTCAATTTTGGCTTTCTACTCGCACAATCTCCCCTTGGGGTTTGCCGGATTTATTATTTGGAATTATCCTAATTGCTTATGCTGGTTTCAAGTTGGGTTTGCATATCGGTGACTATTTTCTAAGTGCAGTTCCGCTAATATTTGGTTTTGCCATTCTCTATAGTTTGTGGTTTATGCTAGGTGCGACTAGCATCTGGTTTGTGAAAATCTACAATGTTACTGAGGTACTGAGAGGCTTTCTGGAAGCTGGGCGGTTTCCAATGGTTGCTTATCCTACCGCTTATCGTTTCTTTTTTACCTTTATAGTGCCAGTAGCATTTTTAACAACTATACCAGCGGAGACGATGCTAGGACGTGGCGAAGTTAGTTGGATACTAAGCGCAGGTGTGTTGGCGTTGGTACTGTTAGTTGCTTCACATTATTTGTGGCGATTTGCGTTGCGTTTTTATACCAGTGCTTCGAGTTAGAATTACCCTCTTAGACGTAGAGACACGACAATGCCGTGTCTCTATAGCGTGTTGATAGACAGAATTTGCGATCACTTGTTGAGAACTAACCGTCAGACAGACGATTTCTATCCGCCGATCTTTAATCAATTGAAGGGTAGAAGACGAAGGCAAGGTTTAAGGATGCAAACGAAAGAACTGGGAAATACTGGTGTCAAAATAAGCGCGATCGCACTCGGTGGAATGCCGATGTCTTTAAGTAGCAGACCGCCGGAATCAGAATCAATCAAAGTCATCCATCGCGCCCTCGATTTGGGTGTCACAATGATTGATACTGCTGATTCTTACTGCCAAGATGAATCAGACAAGCACCACAACGAACGACTAATTAGTAAAGCACTTTCATCTTATGGCGATACCAGTAATGTCATCGTTGCTACTAAGGGCGGGCTGATGCGCCCGAATGGTAGCTGGACTCGCAACGGCAATCCGCAGCATTTGCGGGAGACGATTAAGATTAGTTTTGAAGCTTTGGGTGGCAAGAAGCCGATTGATGTTTGGCAGTATCACGCACCAGACACAGATTACACCATAGAGGAGTCGCTAAAGCCAGCAAAAGAAGCTGTGGATGAAGGTTTAATTCGGTTTGTCGGCGTTTCCAACTTTTCCGTAGAACAAATTAAACGCGCCCGTGAGGTTGTTGATATTGTCTCGGTGCAAAATCAGTACAATCCTTGGTATCGTCAGCCAGAGTTTGATGGTGTGCTGGAATATTGCGAGAAAGAAAAGCTGACGTTTTTGCCTTGGAGTCCGCTTGGTGGTAGTCGGCGGGTGGGGAATTTGGAAGATATAAAAGCGATCGCTACCCTATCCCAAGAAAAAGGCGTATCAGTTTACTGTATCGTCTTGGCGTGGTTGCGGGCAAAGTCTCCAGTTGTTGTACCTATTCCGGGTGCGAGTAAAGTTTCCAGCATTGAGGACTCGGTGCGTGCTGTCGATGTGCAACTATCTGATGAGGACGTAGCAAAAATTGACAGCGCTACAGCATCCTGAAACTTTTCTAACATCAGGTGATGTTCGTAATCGCGGCTACACAGACAAAACCTGCCTTCGCAGGTTGTAAAGACACGAAATTTCACGTCTCTACATTAGTCCGCGCAGGCGGACTTTGTTGAATAGAAGCGAAGCAACTTCTGCCCCCCTTCTTCTTGTTGGCGAAGCCTGCGCGTTGGCGTTAGCCTCGCTTTAGCGATAGCGCATAGGGGGGTTGGCGTAGCTGCGATTTCAATCGCCAGGACTAAAGTGCTTCTGTAGTAGGGCTTACGCACGCCAACACGCTGTAGGGGGATGGCAATGCCATGCCCCTACGACAGAATCAGGCATTCACTAATTAACTGCGTAAGTCCTGTGTAGGAACGCCATATAGTCCGCGCAGGCGGACTTTGTTCGTGCGGTTGCGATTTCAATCGCCAGGGCTAAGCTTTGTTTGTGTAGCCGCGATTTCAATCGCCAGGGCTAAGCCACTGCTAGTTCTGACTCTTCCTCAGACTCTTCTGTAGGAACGCCATCCTGAACCAGTGAAGACATCTTTCCGCTTTTCTGCATCATATTACTCACCATTGCCAGCAGCGCGTTTACCTTGCGAGTCCGCCATTCATCCACAATCTGTTGCACAGTCGCCTCTGGGAAACGACGCTGTAACGCCTCGTAAAGATAAGCTGCGTGTCCGGTTTCGTCCTCGGCGATGCTGAGGAGTCCCTTTTTCAAGGCGACACTGTTCGACTCATCCTCTGGCAATACGTTAGCCATGCGAACGAAGTCTTTGCTGGCATCTAGTTCTAGGATATAAGTGCTTGCCATGAACACCGTCCAGTCCATATTTTCTGGTTTTATGGCTTCTGGCGGATATCCCTGAAAGTAAGCCTCGAAAAAGGGACTGCGACGACGTTCGTCTGGCTTTCCTTCGGTTGTGGTTTTGGGAATACTCTTAAAGTCGATGACTTGCTTGTTGATTCGCTTCAGGGCCTGGGCGAAAATTTGACCGTGACGCTTTTCGTCGGAGGCGTGACGGGCAAGTTTTTCAGCTAACCAAGTATCGCCTTCAGCGGCGGCGCGATCGCTTAAAGCTTGCAGAAACGGAACTGAACCAGATTCAGCTAGCTGAAATCCAGCGATAACGTTGGGGCGCGTCAGCGGATCGCGGATCTGGCTGGCACCAATATAAGCGCTGGCGCTGGAACCAGCTAGGTGTAAAAGGTAAGTAAAGAAGTTCATTCGTAAATTTCGTTGATTATGAGGAAGCTACAAATGCGATCTTATCGTTGCCAATAGCAATTAGCTATTGGCTTATTGCTAATGTTCCAAGCAAAAGGGTGTGAGGTGATGTTAGAAAATTTGACTGATTATCCTTATTCTTCCGCCCGACGAGTCGTGATGGGGCAGCAGGGCGCTGTGGCAACTAGCCAACCTCAAGCAGCGATCGCAGGGATGGAAATGCTGTTGGCTGGGGGAAATGCGGTGGATGCGGCTGTAGCGATGGCGATCGCACTTACAGTTGTTGAACCTACTTCCAATGGCATTGGTTCCGATGCTTTTGCTTTAGTCTGGGATGCGCAATTACACGGTTTGAATGCTTCTGGTAAAAGTCCCCAAACCTTGTCGCCGGAACATTTTGCTGGGATGTGGCAAATTCCTCCTTTGGGTTGGTTGACTGTAACTGTGCCTGGTGCTGTGTCAGCTTGGCGGAAATTATGGGAACGTTGGGGAAAGTTACCTTTTGAGCAATTATTTGCACCAGCAATTCGCTATGCCGAAGAAGGTTTTCCGGTGTCGCCGGAGACGGCGCGAGCTTGGAAACGTGCGGCTGATATTTATTTACCTCTAACTGCGCCAGAATTTCAACCGTTTAAAGAGGTATTTTTCCCTTCTGGTCGCGCACCTGCGGTTGGGGAAATTTGGTGCAGTGAAGTTCATGCCAAAACGCTGAAAGCGATCGCGCAAACTGGCGGTGAAAGTTTCTATCGCGGCGAACTAGCCCAAGCGATCGCGTCCTTCGCCGCCAACACAGGTGGCATTTTATCAAAATCTGACTTAGCCGCCCATCAAGCCGACTGGGTGCAGCCAATTTCTACCAATTATCGCGGCGTTACCGTCTGGGAAATTCCCCCCAACACTCAAGGCATCGCCACATTGATTGCTTTAAATATCCTTGAAGGTTACGACTTATCCCAGTATCCCCGCGAATCAGCTTCTAGCTACCATCGGCAAATTGAAGCAATGAAGTTAGCTTTTGCCGATATCCACCGCTACGTTGCAGATTCTAACTTTATGGAGATACCTGTCGAATACCTTTTAGATAAAGCTTATGCGGCTCAACGTCGAAGTTTAATTGGGAAAAATGCGATCGCTCTAGCCGAACCTGGGCTACCCAAAGGCGGAACCGTATATCTCGCCGCCGCTGACTCAGAACTGATGGTTTCCTTCATCCAATCCAACTATAGTGGCTTTGGCAGTGGCATTCTCATCCCCGATACAGGCATCGCCCTGCAAAACCGAGCATCAGGATTCACCTTAGAGGCGGGACACCCAAATCAAGTAGCAGCAGCTAAACGTCCCTTTCACACCATTATTCCCGGCTTTTTGACGCAAGAAAACCAACCCCTCGGCCCATTTGGTGTCATGGGCGCACCGATGCAACCGCAGGGACATCTACAAGTCGTGGCTAACTTGGTGGACTATGGAATGAACCCCCAAGCCGCACTCGATGCCCCTAGATGGCGGTTTATCGCCGGAAATACGGTGCTTTTAGAGCAAGCGGTATCCCGGAATATAGCACTGGCTCTGGTTGAGTGCGGTCACAATGTGCAAATTAGCGCCGAACCTGGAATGTTTGGTAAAGGTCAGATTATTTTACGGCGAGGCGGGGTACTTGTCGCCGCCTCCGAACCTCGTGCTGATGGTTTGGCACTAGCGTGGTAAATCTCGTTCCCAGCCCCCAACTGGGAATGGATTCTGTCCCACCGTGCCCCCTTCCGGCAGAAAAATAAGGCTTCTACGAGGTAGAACCTCATTCAAGGCATTGCCAGTCGGAGACTGGGGAGACGAACTTTTAACTCTCTCTCTCTTTTGGCTGAGTACATTACTCAATTTATCTATTAAGTTTTGTTAACAGGCTATTTAACTTATCTTTACAACCACAGGTAATTCATGAAAGCAAGCAAACAGATTTTAGGAAAACTTTTGTTCAGTGTTCTTAGTGTTGGTAGCCTTGTAGGTCTGTCTGCCTGCGGCAACCCAGAGACAACAGCCACAGCTCCTACTAGCGAGTCTCCCGTTGCAGAAGCTCCCGTAACTACAGAATCACCAATTGCAGAAGCTCCCACAGCTACAGAATCACCCGCAGCTACAACTGAAGACAAAAACCTCGGAGAACTTGCACAATCAGCAGCTAGCGCTGGTTCCTTCACGACGCTAACCAAAGCAGTGCAAGCGGCAGGCTTGACTGAAAACCTGACTGGTAGCACTCCTTACACAGTATTCGCTCCGACTGATGCAGCTTTCGCCGCCTTACCAGCAGGGGTTTTAGACAAGCTACTGCTGCCAGAAAACAAACCAGCGTTAGTGGAGCTTCTGAGCTACCATGTGGTGCCTGGGAAAATCTCTTCTAGCGAACTGAAAGCTGGAGAAGTGAAAACAGTTGAAGGTACTCCCGTCACCGTTGCGATTGATAGTTCCACCAATGACATCACGGTGAACAATGCCAAGGTGATCCAGCCAAACATCCCAGCCAGCAACGGAATTATCCACGTCGTTGACAAGGTAATTCTGCCTCCCGATGTGCAAGCAGGTCTTGACGCTCCCAAGACGGCACAGTAAGCGATCGCTTGACGCTTTGTCACTAAATTCATCAAACTCTTGAAGGGTGGGCAATGCCCGCCCTTTTTAGCTGTCCCTTGTAAGAATTCTTAACACCATTTCTCATGAAATCGGTCTACTGTAACGTTTTAGGTGCTTTTTCAGCCTTTTGAAAAACAGTTACGCTCCTCAGTAGATATTAGGGACAAAAATTTAGCATGAGCAGCAATTTAGCAACAAAATTGCGTGTGGGAACCAAAAAATCTCACACAATGGCAGAAAACGTTGGTTTTGTCAAGTGCTTTTTAAAAGGAGTAGTTGAAAAGAACTCCTACCGGAATCTAGTAGGCAACCTCTACTTTGTCTATTCAGCAATGGAAGAAGAGATGGAACGGCATCGCCAGCACCCGCTTCTCTCCAAGATTTACTTCCAAGAGCTGAACCGGAAAAAGAGCCTGGAACAAGACCTCAGCTACTACTACGGAACCAACTGGCGCGAGCAAGTCTCTGCCTCACCAGCCGCAGAAGAATACGTCAGCCGGATTCGGGAAGTATCTGCCAACTCACCAGAATTACTAATCGCCCACTCCTACACCCGCTACCTGGGTGACTTATCCGGCGGTCAAATTCTCAAGGGAATTGCTCAACGGGGGATGAACCTCAGCGAAGGGCAAGGCACCGCTTTCTATGAGTTCAACGACATTCCCGATGAGAAGGAGTTCAAAGCAACCTATCGCCAAGCGATGAACGACCTGCCGATTGATGATGCCACAGCAGATAAAATTGTGGACGAAGCCAATGCTGCTTTTGCCATGAACATGAAAATGTTCCAAGAACTGAATGGCAACTTGATCAAAGCAGTTGGTCAAATGTTGTTCAACTCGATTACACGCCGTCGCTCTCGTGGTAGCACGGAACTGGCAACTTCCGAAGGGTAAAGCATAAGGAATGAAGGAATTTATTCTTTCTTCCAAATAGCGTTTACTTCTGAATTGAGTTCTGATTTCTAGACAATATCTCCTTTTTTCAAACAATCCTGAAAACTTGGTGATGGTGGTGCCATTATCATCAAGTTTTCAGGATTGTCTGCTTTAATTCAATAATTGTAGGTTGGGTTAAAGGACAGTGAAACTCAACAAATGCTTCAACAGAGCGACAACTTGACATTTTTAAGTGCTTAGAAGACGTGCTTGTTGAATCCATTGCACTATTTCGCCTCTTGATGGGCATAAATCCCGGCGTTGCATTGTTGCCACTTGCAGGCGCAAAATTTGTTGATGTACCTTGTGGATGTGCATTTGAGCTAGTTGCGCGGCGGAAGCAATCCCCGCATGAAGCAGCAACCCGCAATATTGACAACCTACACTAGGAATGCGGGATAAATCGGACAGAGCCACCCATTTAGAAACGTGGTGAATATGAACTTGTAACTTCTCTGATAAGGCGTGTTTTTGCTCTTGGTTATGGCATTGCTGTAATAGTTGCAATGTAGTTGTAATTCCACACTCTATCAGTCGAGCTTGATCTTCAGAACTTATTCCAGGCAATTGCTCAATTCGCCAATTAGTCGGTTTCAAGCGATTTTGAACAGAACGATGAGTATTCATTTTTCTTGCATCACAGCTGATGGACTTTTCGAGGGGCATACAACAATTGTAGGTACTGCAAGCAAGACAATAGCAACGTCCGACCTCAGCAACCACTGTATCAAAACTTCTACACCCAAAAAAGCCACAACCTACCTGTAATTTAAGAATATACACTCTATCAGATACTAATTATCGAAGCAACTGACAGCAGTATTATCTCTTGAGTTCATCCCAAAAGTTAGTATAAAATATTTCCCTCTGCGGAGAGAAGCACAACAAAAATTTATTTTTTAAAGTAACTAAAGCTGAAGTTTTCTTACTCAGCAAACCAACTTTATTAGTTTTACTTGGAGGAGTTTCTCATGGAGTCACATCACCCTTTCTTAGAAAAAGTCAGACAAAAGGCTGATTTGAAGGATCTGGATGAAGCTCGCCGTGCGACAGAGGTACTGTTTCGCACCATGCGCGATGTAATGACCAATGAAGCAGTAGAGCGAGTAGAAGAAGAACTGGATAAAAATCCAGCCTCCGATGAAGTGGAAGAGCTTTGGGAAGATACTAACCCCATCGTCAATTTTTTGAGCAAAATTAGACCCCAATTAAAAATCAAGCCAGAAAACTTTTTAGTAAGACTGAGACAAGAAGGAAATTTACCAGGAGCCGACGCAGAAAAAATTATTAAAGCAATATTTTCTGCTACAAAAGAAGAGTTATCTCCTGAACGTATGCAGGAAGTTGCTAGCTTTCTACCCGGTGAAATTGGCGAAATGTGGGAGCAAGCTTAATTAGCCTTGCATATGAACGCCTAAGTAGGTAAAAGTAAATAAACCGAACTCTAAGGTGGGCTTTTAGCCCGCCTTAATTGATAAGACAGTATTTTAAGCTTGTGTTAATAATCCCAATTGTGCTAATTTAGAGAGCTGTTGATTACAAGTTACTAATTTAAACTTTTTCAAAAAATGGCTACAAAACTCCCCGTAACAGTAATCACTGGCTTTCTAGGCAGTGGCAAAACAACTTTGATTCGCCATCTACTACAAAATAACCAAGGACGACGCATCGCCGTTTTGGTGAATGAATTTGGTGAATTAGGTATTGATGGCGAATTACTGCGTTCTTGTGGCTACTGTCCAGAAGATGGGGACAGCAGCAGTAATATTGTTGAATTGACGAATGGTTGTCTGTGCTGCACGGTGCAGGAAGAATTTTTGCCGACGATGCTAGAGTTGCTGAAGCGGCGAGATAAACTCGATTGCATCTTAATTGAAACATCGGGACTGGCGTTACCAAAGCCGTTGGTGAAGGCGTTTCGCTGGCCGGAAATTCGCAATGCGGCTACTGTGGATGCTGTAATTACAGTCGTTGATTGTGAGGCCGTGGCTGCTGGAACTTTTGCTAGTGATCCAGATGCGGTAAATGTACAGCGTCAAGCAGATCCGAATTTGGAACACGAAACGCCTTTGCAAGAATTGTTTGAAGATCAGCTGGCGTGTGCGGATTTGGTGGTGTTGAATAAAACTGATTTGGTGGATGCTACGCAGCAAGCTGGGGTGGTGGATTTGATTAAAGGAGAGTTGTCGAGAGCTGTTAAGATTGTGGAAAGCAACAGATCGCAACTCGATCCCTCTGTTATTCTTGGCTTGCAAGCTGCTGTAGAAGACAACTTAGATGCCCGTCCCAGTCATCACGATACGGAAGAAGACCACGACCACGACGAGGAAATCACTTCAGCTCACGTTATTTTAAACCGTGCTTTTGATCCCCAGCAGCTGCAAAAACAATTAGAAGCACTGGTGCAACAACAGGAAATTTACAGAATCAAAGGTTTTGTTGCTGTTCCCAATAAAGCGATGCGGTTAGTATTGCAAGGTGTGGGAACAAGATTTGATCAATTTTACGATAGACCTTGGCAACCAGAAGAGAATCGGCAAACTCAGTTAGTCTTTATTGGTCAAAAACTCAATCCAGTTGAAATTGAATCGCAGTTGGCAGCATTAGCTGGGTGAGATTTATTGTAAGCGATCGCATCCACCACATCTTACTCTTGCTAACCCGATAAGCGATCGCTACTGCCATAAATTATTCGATTGCTTAGATAATGCTTGCGGATATCTTTGTCGAATCTTCTAGGTGCAAGACATTCTAGCCAAAAAGCCCTCAAGTCGTATAATCCAACTGTTGCCTTCTTAAAAGTAGCAAATTCTATTTAGCAATACGACTGAATATCCAGCCCACACCGATCTACTAAATAACACAGAGCGCGAAAACGCAAGCCTACCAGTTGCTCGTAAAGTGGATTCAGCTTGCACAGTGGGGGAATATGCGCGATTATGCGACCAAAAATCTTGATATCGCGTTCAAAAGGACACTGTGCAGGAATAGTCTTGGCGAGGAAATGAGCCATCTTAGGGGTATGAATCTCTATCCCGTCCAGCCATTGACGCAATGGTTGTAAGATATCAAATTGTCGTTTTGGAAATTTCGCAGGCTTGGCGGCGTGTACGCTTTCTGCTGAAGCTATTGCTAACGCTTGTAGGGCGCTAGGTTCTTCTTTCGTACATATCCTACTCATAAGTTTACCTTGTTGATATCCGGTTAATTGAGTAATTTGCTCATTTCTATTTACCACGTTACAAACCTTAAAGAATAGTGTGGTAAAAGTTTGAACAAAGTTTCTGATAGTTTCATAAAGTTTTGATGAACTAACCAGAAGTTCAAACTATGACACATAAAAATAGCTAAGGCAAGCTTTTCCTAGCAAATTTCTGCTTTTATATTAAGGGCTGGTTAATATTGATAAGCGCTATTTATAGCTAGGTAAAAATTAGCTTCAGTTAAATGAAAGTTCCGAAGACACTTATCTAACCTCAGTTAGCCACTAGCTTTTATTTATTGCGTCTATAAGTTTATTCAAACGTGGCAAGCCGCGAAATCATAAGTACCCAACGGAGTAATCTTTTTTACCTCAATTGGTGCATTTTCTGACTAAAGATTGAGAGCTGTATCCAAAGCTACAATTCTCTAGAAATTACCGACAATTATTAGGAAAGTCAATTTTTACTTGATAAATATAACACTCTATTGTAGGTTGGGTGAGGTTCCTCAAGCCAACCTACAGAATGTACTATTTGGGTTAAATTTAAACGAGTGCGGGTTCTGGCAATGCTCCCTGCATTTTACCCAACCAAGTTATCAGACTTTCCATCTGTTGATCGGCGCTTAAGGCACCTAAACCGCGAACAGTGACTTTACCAGGGGTATAGACAAAACGAGTTTTCAGGTGTTCTGGCAGATTTGCTCGGATAAGGTTCCAGGCGGGTTCCTCCATTGGTGTCTCTAAGATAACGTGTTGTTTGCCTTCGGGTTTGATGCGACTGAAGCCTAGAGACTTGGCTATTTGTTTAAGTTCCATCACCCGCAACAACTGAGTAGCAGATTTAGGGATGTTACCATAGCGATCGCTCCACTCTGCGGCAATACTTACTAATTCTTCCTTAGAACGAGCCGCAGCAACAGAGCGGTAGGCACTCATCTTTTGATCCAAATCTGTGATGTAGTCAGCGGGGATGAATGCAGTCAGAGCCAAGTCAATCTGAGTATCATCAACTTGGGGAATTTCCTGTCCGCGAATCTCTTTAATGGATTCTTCCAACATTTCCATGTAAAGGTCGAAACCAATTGCATCCATTTGACCAGATTGTTCTGCACCCAACAAGTTCCCGACACCGCGAATTTCCATATCGCGCATCGCCAGTTGATAACCAGAACCCAACTGAGTAAACTCCTGAATTGCTCGTAAGCGTTGCCGGGCGGCATCAGATAGGGCCTTGTGTTTGGGATAAAATAACCATGCGTGAGCTTGGATTCCTGCACGTCCGACTCTTCCTCGCAGTTGGTAAAGTTGCGATAAACCAAATTTCTGCGCGTCTTCTATTAAAATTGTGTTGACTCTGGGGATATCCAAACCGGATTCAATGATGGTGGTACACAGGAGGATATCTGCTTCGCCAGCACTGAAAGCAAGCATCGTCGCTTCTAGTTCAGATTCGTCTAGCTGACCGTGCGCGATCGCTAGTTTAACTCCCGGCACCATTTCCCGCAAAGCGGTGGCAGTTTCTTCAATTCCCTCAACTCGCGGAACAACATAAAATACTTGTCCCCCTCTGTCAAGTTCTTGGCGAATTGCAGTGCGTACCGCATCAGGATCGTATCCAGCTAGGTGAGTTTTAATCGGACGACGAGAAGGCGGTGGCGTGGTAATTAAACTCATTTCCCGAATTCCCGAAAGTGCCATATAAAGTGTGCGGGGAATAGGAGTGGCGCTGAGAGTTAGCACATCAACTTGAGTTCTGAGAGACTTTATTTTCTCCTTTTGGTTAACGCCGAAACGCTGTTCTTCGTCCACCACCAACAACCCTAAATCTCGCACCTGAATATCCTTACTAAGTAGCTGGTGAGTACCAACGACTATATCTAATTCACCCGTCGCCAGCCGCTTAATAATGTTGCGACGTTCCTCAGCGCTGCGGAAACGGTTAAGCAAGCCAACTTCGATCGGGTAAGGAGCGAAACGCTCTTTTAAAGTATGGTAGTGTTGCTGAGTCAGGATAGTAGTAGGGGCGAGAAAGGCAACTTGCTTTCCGGCGGTGACAGCTTTAAAAATTGCTCTAATAGCGACTTCCGTTTTACCAAAACCGACATCACCGCACACCAAACGATCCATTGGGCGATCGCTTTCCATTTCCCGCTTCACATCTTGAGTCGCCTTCAACTGATCCGGCGTTGGTTGATAGGGGAACGAATCCTCCATTTCCTCTTGCCAAGGCGAATCAGCTGGATAAGTGAAACCTTGCTGTTGCGCTCTTTGAGCATACAATTTCAGCAAATCAACCGCGAGTTTCTTAATCGCCTTGCGGACTTTATTCTTAGTATTTTCCCAAGCCTTACCGGACATTTTATTAAGTTCCGGCGCTTTCCCATCCGTGGCGCGAAACCGGGAAAGAGAACCCAGCTGATCCGCCACGACTCGCAGCAAACCATCAGCATACTGCACCACCAAATATTCGCGGGTTTCATTGCTGACAGTCATACTTTCCAACTTGACAAACTTGCCAACGCCGTGATTTCTGTGAACCACATAATCGCCAGGACGCAGTTTGTTGGGGTCAATTTGCTTAGAAGCAGCGCGGCGACGCTTTCTGATATAACTGGGAGTTGTCAGAGAATGCTGTCCAAAAAACTCCCGATCCGTCACCACCACCAACCGGAAAGTTGGCAGAATGAAACCTTCGAGTTCCGCAACCCCAGAATACTTAAGTGCGATGGGAGTCTTGTGAATTTGCAACTTATCAATTGCCGGGAAATCGCGAGGATTAGGAACAAACTGCGCCGGACAATCGTGTTCTTGCAGCAAAGCCACAGAACGCGAAGGTTGAGCAGAAACAATCCAAACCGCGAAACCGCGATCGCGTTCCTGACGCATAGTTTCAGCAATTTTCGCAAACTGATGAGGAGTCACTGGAACTGGACGACTAGCAAGATTTAACCCCTGACCTTCCTCAACCAACTCCGATAAATACAACCGCTGAAAAGCTTCTGTCGCCGCCAGAGATTCATCAAAAGAACGGTGAATTTTTGGTAATGGGGAAGAATCTTCCTCAGCCAATTTCCACTGTTCCTGAGCATGTTCCACCCAGCGATCGCTATGAGCGCGACACTGATCCGGCTCATCAATCGCAACTAAAGTATTCTCAGGCAAATAATCCAACAAAGAAGCAGGTTGCTCAAAAGCTACCCCCAGCAACCGCCGCGTACTCCTCTGGTCTTCCCCCGCGTCTAAAGAGTGGTTTTTTCCTTCCAAAGCCGCCCGCACAATCGGACTAAAATCAGTAGGAGTCAAAACCAGACGCTCAATCTTATCAAGCGATCGCTGAGTAGCCGGATCGAACTCCCGCATCTGGTCTAACTCATCCCCGAACCACTCCAGACGCACAGGCAACTCAGCCGAAACCGGGAACACATCAATAATATCCCCGCGCCGACTCCACTGCCCCTCCATTTCCACCAAAGGAACCCGCGCATAACCCAGAGTTGCCACCTTCTTACTAAACGCTCCCAAATCCCCGATCCCCTCTTGATCCCCGCTTATTAAGGAGGGGTTGGCGGGGATCGTTACGCAGTAAGCTTTAAAAGCTTCAGGGGGCGGCAAATGCGGTTGTAGGGCGCGTTCTGTCGCTACAATTGCTAATCGTCCGTTGTCAGTTGCCAGCTGGCCGTTGTTCGTTGCCACTGACGACTGACCGTTGACCAAATCTGCCAACACCTGCATCTGCCCCCAAATCATCTCGGATTCCGGGTCAAAAGGCTCGTAGGGTGACGCTTCCGAAGTTGGATAAAAATGAACCGTGGCGAAGCCCATCGCTTCCAGAGCCGCGCAACAACGGCTAGCTTCCTCAAGAGTGGCACACACCACAAACAAATTTTGCCCAGAGACTTGTGCCAAGGCGGATGCCACTAAATTTTTTGGCAAGCGAGGAATACCGTTGAGCTGGAGATAGCCCTGACGGTTTAGCTTAGAGACCAGTTCTGTAGTGAGAGGCGATCGCCCCAAGGCACGAATAATAGAAGAAAATGCCATTAGTTGGAGGAAATACTTAATTCGTTCTGACAAAACAGCAGGAGTATATCTCCTTACCTTCATCATTTTAGAAGGCAGATCAAATCGAGACTGGTCTACAGACAGATTTCTG
The DNA here is from genome assembly GCF_014695815.1 of Trichocoleus sp. FACHB-6. NCBI lineage: Bacteria > Bacillati > Cyanobacteriota > Cyanophyceae > Leptolyngbyales > Trichocoleusaceae > Trichocoleus > Trichocoleus sp. FACHB-6. The sequence continues at coordinate 24,176 of NZ_JACJOY010000042.1, read as the reverse complement.
CTCTACCGAATCTGCTAATTTCTCTATAGCCACCGTTTTTTCGGGGAACCCATGTTCCCATACAAAGCTGGCGTCCATCTTAGGCACCGTTAGCCAATACTACTGGCATTACAAATACAAATGTCCCCAACAACCGAAATTCTAATTATTTTCCTGCTTACCATCCTCAATGGCATCTTTGTTATGTCAGAGTTGGCGATCGTCTCCGCACGGAAAATACGACTGCAACAGCTGGCCGATCGGGGAGATATCAAAGCTCGTGCTGCGTTGGAACTAGCTAATGCTCCGAATCAATTTCTAGCTATCGTTCAGGTGGGGATTACCCTGATTGTCATTCTGTCCGGTGCTTTTGGCGAAGGAACGATCGCTAAAAGACTGGTACCTGCGTTAGGTTTAATCCCCTGGTTAGCACCATATAAAGAAGCGATCGCATCCGCGGTCGCCATTTTGATCATTACCTATCTAACGCTGATTATTGGCGAACTGGTGCCGAAGCGCTTGGCGTTAAACTACCCAGAACGTATTGCATCTGCCGTTGCTATCCCAATGCGGATGTTAGCTGCCATTGCTTCCCCGATCGTTTATGTATTGAGCGCTTCTACTGATATGGTGGTGCGGATGTTGGGCATCAAACCCTCCACAGAGCCATTGGTTACAGAAAGAGATATCACAGACTTGATCGAGCAAGGCACCGAAGCGGGAACCTTTGAGGAAGCCGAACAAGACATGGTAGAGCGAGTTTTTGGCTTAGGAGACAAACCCGTAAGCGCCTTGATGACACCTCGACCGGATATTACCTGGCTCGATTTGGAAGACTCCCCAGACGAAAACCAACAAAAGATTATAAATAGTACCTATTCTCGATTTCCAGTCTGCCAGGATAGCCTTGACCACGTTCTGGGCGTGATTCCAGTCTCAGACTTATTAGCCCGCAGTCTATCGGGACAACCGCTTGACCTGACAGTTTCCTTGCAACAGCCCGTTTTTGTGCCAGAAAGCATGGGAGGATTGAAAGTCCTAGAGTTGTTCAAGCAAACTGGCACTCACATGGCGCTAGTTGTAGACGAATACGGTGTCACTCAGGGATTGCTCACTCTCAACGACATCTTTGTAGAAATCGTTGGTGACGTTCCCTCAGCCGATGAGGCAGAAGATCCCCCAATCGTACAACGTGAGGATGGTTCGTGGTTGGTGGATGGGATGTTGCCTGTGCAAGAATTGTTTGAACTGTTAGACATCGAGGAGTTGCCTGGAGAACAAAAGGGTAACTATCACACAATGGGCGGCTTCGTAATGACGCATCTAGGGAAAATTCCTACTGCTGCCGACCATTTTGAATTAGACAGGTTCCGCTTTGAAGTAATGGATATGGATGGCAACCGAGTTGATAAAGTCCTAGTGATGCCCATACCCACAGAATCAATTGATTCTGAATCTGGCGATTAATTAATAGTTAGGGTATCATCCTAATTTTGCAAATTTCTTGTACTAAGTGCAGGCATCTTTGACTAGGAGTCTAATGTATAACAGCTCACTTAAATTAGCCATTGAAAATTCCAGCCCAGGGATAGAAGGAGCCAAGCTGTATTAATTAGTGCAATGAAATAGGAAAGGGTGTTTTACTTTGCATAAAAGCTTTAGGGAATATAATAATTGATGCTACACACAAAGAATAATGTCAAAGACGATGAAGACGATCCCTTCGAGATGGTAGTTAGTGGTCTGGAAGTGGGAGCGATTCAAGAAGACTATTACCCAATCGCACTGGTGACAAGCCGTGGCAAGGTAGAGTGTCGCTACTACCCAGTGGATGGTGCGAAGTGCGGTGCTATTTACGTCGGCGGTGTTGGCGGTGGTTGGGATACACCAGCCAAGGGGCTGTATCCCCAGTTGTGCCAAGAACTCACCGGTGAAGCGATCGCTTCTTTAAGAGTGCGATTCCGGCACCCCACAATACTTGCGGAATCAGTTCTCGACGTTCTGGCAGGCATCAGCTATCTAGAAAGCGAAGGTATTGATACCGTTGCTTTGATAGGTCACTCCTTTGGCGGTGCTGTCGTTATTCAAGCGGCTTTCCTCTCCCAAGCTGTTCGCAGCATCGTGACACTCGCCAGCCAAAGCTACGGTGCTGCGCCTGCTTCCCAGTTAGCACCACGATGCTCAATCTTGCTGATTCACGGTAAACGCGACAAGGTGCTTTCACCGTCCTGTTCACAGTACATCTACAGCCTCAGCCGCGAACCCAAGCACCTCATCCTCTACGATGGTGCCGATCATGGTCTTGATGAAGTTGCCGAAGAAGTTCATCAGGAAGTTCGCCAGTGGATTGTAGAGAAGCTGAAGGAGAGTTTAGAAATTAAAGCTAGTTCGGATGGTGCCAAGAACAATGTCTGAATTGTTTTCGTTGTGATTCGGTGCGGTAAGTCAAATAATACCGGGAGTAATGGCAATATTATCTGTCAACTATTATCTGTGAAAGCTTTCACCAGGACGTAGGAGGAAAGGGAGGAGTTCATAAATAATATAGATATGATAGGCTACCTAAAATATCGCCCTACATCTTCAAGATACATAAACTCCTTCTTTCGCCTTCTCACAATACTTTTGTGCTGCCTCAATAAAAGCAGAGACATCCTCTTGTTTTGTATTAAAAGCAGTCACTAACCGCACCGTAGATTTAGATTCCTCCTCCCAAGGATAAAATCGGAATCCATCAGCGAGAAGACCTTGAATAACTGACTCTGGCAACTCGATAAAAATTTCATTCGCCTCAACTGGGTGACACAATCTTGCCCCAGGCAAAGCTGCTAAATTCTGGGCTAATTTTTGAGCCAGTTTATTAGCATGAGCAGCATTCTTTAACCACAAATTATCTTTAATATAAGCTTTTAACTGTGCTGACAGGAACCGCATTTTGGAAAATAAATGTCCGCTGCGTTTGCGACGATAGCCGAAAGTTTTTGCCAATTCTTGATTAAAAAATATCACTGCTTCCGCTGCGATCGCGCCATTTTTAGTCGCCCCAAACGACAGCACATCTACCCCAACTCGCCAAGTAATATCGGCAGGAGAACAGCCCAAACTCGCCACAGCATTAGCGAAACGCGCCCCATCCATTTGTAATCCTAAATTATGGGTACGGGCAATCTCGGCAATTTGAGAAATTTCCTCTGGTTTATACACACATCCCGCTTCAGTTGCCTGAGTCAAACTGACAGCAGCGGGTTGTACGTGATGCACAACGCCAGCACCAGCTTTATTTAGCACATTTGCCAAGTCAGCAGCGTAAATTTTGCCATCTGCGCCTGGAAGTGTCACCAATTTCGCACCCCCAGTATAGAATTCTGGTGCGCCGCATTCATCGACATTAATATGGGATTGACTGTGGCAGTAAATTGCCCCAAAAGGTGGTGTCATTACAGACAATGCGAGGGCATTAGCAGCAGAACCCGTTGCTACGGGAAAAACAATTAAATCTGTTTCAAATAATTCCTGTAACTGTGTTGACAAGCGCTGAGTATATTCATCATCACCATAGGGCATAGCTGCACCTTCATTGGCAGCAACTACTGCTTCCATGATTTCCGGCGAAACTCCGCTGACATTATCGCTGCAAAAGTTCATATTTCTTATGTTTACCTATACTTATTTCTATGCTAACCATCTCTGCCGAAATCCCCACATTAAGTCTGTGGCTACACAAACAAAACTTGCCAAGGGAACGTCTTAATAAAGTCCGCGCACCATCCGGACGATAATTTGTGTAGCCGATACCCTAAAAGGTGCGGCTACAAATTGGGTATTATATAGCAACCCTATTTAAGTTGTGAACGAGTATTCGCCCTGGTATAGGGACACGGGGCAGTGCCGTGTCCCTACAGGGGTTCACGAATCATTTAGGATTGCTATAGCGTTTCTCAAGTTGGGTGGAATATATCGCGGTTCTGACGTTCGCGCTACCTTGGTAAGGACATGGTATTGCCATGTCCCTACAGATGTATTGCACCCAACCCTTGAATTGTTATGTAGCTTTTGCTGGAAAAAATTGCTTTGTCTTAAACCCAAAAATCGGGGCTAACAAAACATTAGGAAATTGGTTAACTTTCTGATTGTAATTTTGCACAGTTTGGTTATAACGCATCCTTTCAACAGCAATGCGATTTTCTGTTCCTGCTATCTCATACTGTAAATTAATAAAAGCTTGAGAAGATTGCAACTGAGGATTTTTAGCCGCATAACTTCGGAAACGTTCTATAGCTTGAGAAACTTCTGCCGCCGCGGCGGCTTTTTCTGTGGAAGTATCAGCTTGCAGATAGTTTTGTCGAGATTTTGTTAGTAAATCTGCAAGTTGATATTCTTGTTTAGCGTAAGCTTGAGTAATGCTCACTAAATTAGGAATTAAATCGGCACGTCGAGAAAGCTGATTTTCTAATTGCGCCTGGGCTGCATCTACTCTAGATTCAGCACCGGAAAGAATATTGTAAGTCACGATTCCCCAGAGTGCGATCGCGCCCGCCACAGCAGCGCCAATTATCTTCAGCCTTTTTTGTCGCTTTTCTTCTTGTATCCTTCTTTGGCGTACCTCTTGTACCGCTTGTTCAATAAACTCTGGTGGAATGTCTACCTCTGCACCCGCCTCTTTTAATTCTTGCATCGAATAACTTTGATTTTTCTCTGCATACAAGCGAGAAGCAATTTCCAAAACTTCCGGTGCAATTTCTTCAGGAATATTAGGGTTTGATTGGTTCATAAATTTACATAAATATAATTAACTTAAAACTTCTTCTCTTCCTTAACGTTCTATAACCCTAACGCGCATGGCGAGAGCTAGTGCGTCTTGGCAGTTAATTTTTTTCAACATTTTTAGTATTAGATGCTATTCTACCTATTCTCTACTATCTAAAGATATACTAAAAAAAAGAATGAACTGCAACGACGCAAAGGAAAGACAAGTAGAACAGAGGAGTTGATACAATGAGATAATCGGCGGAGAAAAGCATACCTAACAACAGGCGTGAAAAGAAAGCACTTATGCAATCGGTAGCACTTAAACTAAAGCAAAGTTTGTGCGCGTGCGGCTTGAGTGTCGCAATTCTAGGTTTCGCACCGCAGAGTTTAGCCATAACAGTAGAAGAAGTTCCCAACCCCCGACAAGTAAATGGCGGTTGGGTGACAGATATGGCGCAGGTGTTGACTCCCCAGACGGAAGCACAAATCAACGAAATTATCTCCAAGTTAGAAGCTGAAAATGGCAGTGAAATTGCCGTTGTGACAGTGGCAGAAACAGCACCTTCTGCTACACCCAAAGAATTTGCAACATCCCTGTTTAATCGCTGGAAAATTGGGAAAAAGGGACAGGATAACGGCGTGTTGTTGTTAATTTCTAAGGGCGATCGCCGAGTAGAAATTGAAACTGGATACGGCGTAGAATCCCTATTGCCGGATGCAAAAGCGGGTAGCATTATCCAACAAGAAATCACCCCAAGATTCAAAGAAAACAATTTTGATGGCGGTACGCTGGCTGGAACCAAAGCGATAATTGTAGCTTTGCAAACAAATGAACCGTCTACAACTTCTCCTAACACGAACGTACCCGAAGCAGCTTATAACGCTGATGCACCGAGTAAAAACGATAACGCTGGTATACCCGGTTGGTTGTTAGCGGGGATAGGCGGGATAGGCGGGATAGGCGCGATCGCGTATACCCTATCTCGCCGTCCAGTGTACATCGAACCGAAAGGGCGATCGCAAAGTGACAGTTGGTTTCCCGGACGTTTTCATTGTGCTAATTGCAAACAACCGTTGCAACACTTAAAGCCAGATTTATTGTTACCTTATTTGAGTAAAGGCGAGCAAGTTGCACAAAATATTGGCAGCATCCAATTTGAAGCTTGGCAGTGTCCAACCTGTAGTAAAACTCTCAGCGAACCAGCCTTTCATATCCGCGCCGATATTAACAACTTAGGTGAATTTAGCAATTGCCCCAAGTGTCAAGAATACACAGTCATCCGCAACGAAAAAACTCTTAGGCACGCTACAACTTTTTCTGATGGTATACGCCTGATTACTTACGACTGCCAATATTGTTCCGATCATCGGGAGGAAGAAGAAATTATCCCTCGCCTTCCACCACCGCCACCCCCTAGCAGCGGAAGTAGCAGCAGCAGCGGAAGTAGTGGCGGCAGCGGAAGTAGTGGCGGCGGCGGGAGTAGCGGCGGCGGCGGTGCAGGCGGCAGCTGGTAAAAGGATCTGTTGCACCTTGCCAAGAGCAAAAAAATACACCTTATGGCAGGTCTGCGTAACCAAAATTAAATATATCCTTGGAACGGTTATTATTTAAAACTTCAGCAGTTAAGAGCCAGAAGCTAGAATTCAGAATAATCTTAAAAATCCTGATGTGTAAAAGGCTAAATTCTGAATAATCTAATAACTGTCACAGGAAAAATTGTGGGTACTGGTATTATTCAATTTACCTATAAAATTAGGCTTGAATAATGCCAGTGCATTTTCTTAAAAAGCCAGGTGTTTATTAACAGTGAGGCTAATTTAAAGTGAGAATTGGCGCTTGTTACTTGGGCAACGGAAATTGTGAATTTACCGTTTGGTCTCCCACTCTCAAAGAAGTAGCCGTACAAATTGTTGCTCCAGAACAACGTCTCATTCCCATGCAACAAGATGAGGAAGGCTATTGGAAAGTAAAAGCATCAGGCATTGAACCAGGAACGCTTTACTTCTATAAACTTGAAGGAAACAAAGATAGACCAGACCCTGCCTCAAAATTTCAACCACAGGGAGTACATGGCCCTTCTCAAGTAATTGATACCAATACTTTCGCCTGGGATGATACTAATTGGTCTGGCATACCCCTAGATGAAACGATAATCTATGAATTGCACGTTGGCACCTTCACCCCAGAAGGCACCTTTGAGGCAATGATTCCCCGACTTAGTACCTTGCGAGATTTGGGAATTAATGCCATTGAAATTATGCCAATTGCCCAATTTCCAGGTGAAAGGAACTGGGGATACGATGGCGTTTATCTCTTTGCTGCACAGGATTCTTATGGTGGCCCGGCAGGATTCAAAAAACTCGTCAATGCCTGTCACCAACATGGGATCTCAGTAATTCTCGATGTTGTCTATAACCACCTTGGGCCTGAAGGAAATTACCTATCTGAATTTGGCCCCTACTTCACATCCAAATATCATGGTCATTGGGGAGACGCTTTGAATTTGGATGATAAATATAGCGACGGGGTGAGGAATTTTTGTCTAGAAAACGCCCTTTTCTGGCTTAGAGAATATCACGTAGATGCCTTGAGATTAGATGCAATCCAAGGCATCTACGATTTGGGTGCTAAACACTTTTTAGAGGAACTAGCAGAGTTAGTTGATGAATTTTCTCAAGCTAATGGCCGTAAATGTTATATAACAGCCGAAAGCGATTTAAATGATGTTCGAGTAATTCGACCCAAAGAAGTAGGTGGATGTGGAATAGATGCCCAGTGGAATGACGATTTCCATCACGCACTACACACCTTACTAACAGGAGAAAATGACAGGTATTATCAAGATTTTGGCAAGATTGAACAACTAGAAAAATCCTTCCGCGAAGGCTTTGTTTATTCCGGACAGTACGCCCCTCATAGAAAACGCCGTTATGGTAGTAATTCTAAAGAGGAACCCGGATATCGATTCATTGTCTTTTCCCAGACTCACGACCAGATAGGAAATCGCGTTCTGGCGGAAAGATTATCTAAGCTTGTTTCTCTTGAAGGGCTAAAGCTTGCTGCTGGTGCTGTCTTTCTTTCTCCCTTCATTCCCTTTCTTTTCATGGGGGAAGAATACGGTGAAGAAGCACCTTTTTTCTACTTTGTTAGTCACTCAGACCAAGACTTAATTGAAGCCATCCGCAAGAGTAAAGAAGAAGAATTTAAAGTATTTGCCGGACGAGGCGAGATGCAAGACCCCCAGAGTCCTGACACCTTCCATAAGTGCCAGCTTAACTGGGAACAACGAAAAGAAGGAAAACACAAAATTTTGTGGGAATTCTATCAACAACTACTTCAGCTACGTCGGACAATTCCAGCATTAAGAAAGCTGGATAAGAAAAGTCTAGAAGTATCCAGCGTAGAATCGGATAAAATCCTGTTCCTGCGGCGATGGAATGATGATAGTCAGATATTTTGCATTATGAATTTTAACGATAAAGATGTCGCTTTTACGCCTCCTGCGCCGAGTGGCAACTGGCAAAAGATGTTAGATTCTGCTGATACAAAGTGGATGGGTTCTGGTTCCACATTACCTGATAAACTCACACTAGATAAAGAATTGACAATCAAACCCCAAAGTCTCGCCCTCTACGAAATAGCAGGATAACGCAATTCTTCAAGGCAGTCGCCTGGGAATGCAGTTGGGAGGCAGAGTCTCTACCGTTCTCGTTACTAGGCTGAGCCTGGTAACGAGGATTAATCGAACAGGTTATTTAGGAGTAAAAACTCAATCATGCGGATTCCAACAGCAACATATAGATTTCAATTCAATTCTAGTTTTAAATTTGAAGAAGCAAAAAAAATCATTGCTTATCTGGCTGAATTAGGAATTTCTGATCTTTATGCTTCGCCTATTTTTAAAGCCAGACAAGGCAGCACTCACGGCTATGATGTCGTTGATCCTAACCAAATAAATCCTGAACTAGGAACACAAGAAAACTTTGAAGCGCTGGTGAATGAAGTACAGCATTACGACATGGGATGGGTGCAAGATATTGTGCCTAATCATATGGCTTATGATAGCCAAAACCAGTTGTTAATGGACGTGATGGAAAATGGTTCTAATTCCGAATCTTTCGACTACTTCGACATTGAATGGAATCACCCTTATGAAGCTATCAGAGGAAGAGTGCTTACGCCTCTACTAGGAAATTATTATGGAGATTGCTTGGAAAATGGCGAAATTCAATTAAAGTATGATCACTCTGGACTAAGCGTTAATTACTATAGCCTGAGACTACCCGTAAAAATAGAATCTTATGCTAAGTTTGTCACTCTTAATTTGGGTAAATTAACTAAAGCGTTGGGAAGGTATCATCCAGATTTCGTAAAACTACTTGGTATTCTTTATCTGCTTAAAAATCCTTCTGAGGAACCAAGAGGGAAAGAAAGATACGACCAGATAGCTTTTGTTAAAGGACTGCTTTGGGAACTTTATACGCAAAATCCGGAAGTCAAAGAATTTATTGACAGCAACATAGAGTTTTTTAATGGAGAAAAGGGCAAGCCTGAAAGTTTTAATCCTTTAGATAGTTTACTTTCAGAACAGTTTTATCGTCTTTCTTTCTGGAAAGTAGGAGCGGAAGAACTTAACTACAGAAGATTTTTTACTGTTAATGAGTTGATTTCTGTTAAGGTTGAAGAACTAAAAGTTTTCCATAAAACTCATACTTTAATCGGTCAATTAATTGAATCAGGAAAGATAACCGGACTCAGAATTGACCACATAGACGGACTCTACGATCCAACCGAGTATCTGCAAAGACTCAGAGACAAAACCGGAGATGTTTACATCACCGTGGAAAAAATTCTGGAACATAAAGAAGATTTGCCTAATTACTGGCCGATTGAGGGAACCAGTGGCTATGATTTCTTAAACTACGTTAACGGTATTTTCTGTAAAACTGAAAGCGAACAGCAGCTAAAAGAAATTTATTCCAGATTGACGGGTTTTGAAGCTCCCTATGAGCAGCTTTTCCGGGATAAAAAGAAGCTGATTGTAGAGAGGAATATGGCAGGGGATGTAGATAATTTAGCCTACCTGTTGAAAAGAGTTTCGGGTCATTCCAGAGTAGGGAGTGATTTTACCCAGCACGGTCTACAAAGAGCTTTGACGGAGGTGCTAACACTCTTCCCAGTGTATCGAACTTACATCAATCAAGAGGGTTTGAGAGAAAGCGATCGCTCCTACGTCAAGGAAGTTATCCAAAAAGCCAAAGAGCAAGTCCCACTGCTTTTAAAGGAACTTAATTACATCGAAAAGTTACTTCTTCTGGAAGATGAAGAGTTTGTAACCCCAGAACAAAAAGAGTTACAGCGTCACTTTGTAATGCGGCTTCAGCAGTTAACTGGGCCGCTGATGGCGAAAGGAATTGAGGATACACTTTTATATGTGTATAACCGCCTGATATCGCTCAATGAAGTAGGCGGCGATCCTAGCCAATTTGGAATTACAGTTGCAGACTTTCACGAGTTTAATAAAAGGCAGCAAGAACGCTGGCCTTATAAAATGAATGCTACCGCAACTCACGACACCAAACGCGGTGAAGATGTCAGGACGCGAATTAATGTGATTTCAGAAATTCCCGAAGTGTGGGAAAAACAGGTAAAAACTTGGAGCGAGATTAACGCCTCTAAAAAGCGTAAATTGGATAGTCGGACTGTTCCTGAGAAGAATGATGAATACTTGTTTTACCAGACGCTTGTTGGGGCTTTCCCGTTTGAGGAGAGCGAACTGCCAGAATTTGTGGAGCGGGTGAAAGAGTATGCGATTAAGGCTGTCAGAGAAGCTAAGGTGCATACAGCTTGGCTTAGACCAGACACCGATTATGAAAATGGTTTTGTTGCCTTTATTGAAGAGGTAATGAAGCCGTCGGAAGATAATCAATTTTTGCAGGAATTTCTGCCTTTTCAAAAGTTGATATCTTATTATGGAATATTCAATTCACTATCACAAACACTCCTGAAAGTAACGGCTTCTGGCGTACCTGATTTTTACCAAGGAACAGAATTATGGGAGCTGAGTTTGGTAGACCCTGATAACCGTCGTCCGGTTGATTTTGAGCGACGGTTAGGGTTTTTGAAAGACATTAAAGAAAAAGCGCATACAGATATCTTGAAGTTGATTGAGGATTTGTTGGCAAATAAGGAAGATGGCAGGGTTAAGCTTTTCCTAACCGCTAGAATCCTAGAGGCGAGAAAACAAAATTTTGAACTCTTCAAAGAAGGGGATTATTTGCCTCTAGAGGTAGTTGGAAAGTTTAAAGATTGTATTGTTGCTTTTGCGAGGAAGTATGAAAATAGTGTGGCAATTACTATTGCGCCACGATTCCTGACAAGTGTTGTCAAGCAAGGAGAATATCCGCTTGGCGAACAATGGGATGATACCCGGATTGAGTTGGCGCAAGGAATGCCGTCTGAGTGGAAAGATGCGATCGCATCCCAATCAATCAAAGCTAATGCTACAGTGTTGATTGGTGATGCCTTGAAATACTTTCCTGTGGCTTTACTTCTTAGCTAAAGCAATCGTACAATCGTAAAAAAATAAAAAGGAAAAATATTGTGGATCTGAAGTGGCTTGAATGGGCAAAGAAACTACAAGCGATCGCTCAAACGGGTCTGACATACACTACAAACCCTTTTGACATTGAGCGGTACAAGTTGATCCGCGAGATTGCTGCTGAGATAGTGGCTACTTATTCAGAGGGAAATCCACAATATGTCCTCAATCTTTTTGCAGGTGAAGTAGGATATGCCACTCCTAAAGTTGATGTACGAGGAGCCGTATTTCAAGATAATACTCTCTTGTTGGTTAAAGAACGCTCGGATGGTGGTTGGACGCTACCTGGTGGATGGGCTGATGTGGGCGAAAGTCCCAGTGAGTGTATTGAAAAAGAAGTGTATGAAGAATCTGGATTTCATACTCGCGCTGTCAAATTATTGGCTGTCTATGACAGAAACAGACACCCACATCCACCCATTCCAGAGTATGTTTACAAACTCTTTTTTCAGTGCGAGCTATTGAGCGGCTCTCCATCATTGAGTATAGAGACAAGTGAAGTGGCATTCTTTGCTGAAAACGAAATTCCAGAGTTATCTCTCAGTCGCGTTACGCCTACTCAGATAGCCAAAGTCTTCGAGTATTCTCGACATCCAGATTGGCCTACAGCCTTTGATTAGGAGCATTTAACCACCCTTTAGATGATGGGAGCATCCAAATCACTCATAGCTAATGCTACGTTGTTAATTTGGGAAACCTAGAAATATTTTCCTGTGGTTTTACTTATTAGCCACGCAACAACTGAGTACAAAAAAAAACAGTTTCTCAACCAAATTGAGGAGAATATCTTAAATGCTCAGTCAGGCGGAAAAAGATAATTTCAAGCAGCAATTGGCTGCTTTCTTCAATGGGAGAACTAATTACGATAAAGAAAGTGATTTTCACCCTCGTCTTGCTAATCGACTGCTTGAAATTTTTCAGCTACACAACGGTCAAAAAATACTTGATGTGGCAACTGGTACTGGTTTAGTTGCCATCCCTGCTGCAAAAATCGTTGCTCCTGAAGGCAAAGTAATTGGGGTGGATATTTCCACAGGAATGCTCAGTCAAGCGCAACAAAAAATTGATGCCGAAGGTTTGCAGAATATAGAACTTATTGAAGCAGATGCCGACAAGTTAAACTTCAGTAATAATAGCTTTGATGCGATATTATGTTCTTCAGCGATAGTATGGTTTACTGACATACCTGGTGTTTTACGCTTGTGGCATCGTTTTCTAAAAAAAGGTGGGGTAGTAGTATTTTCTACTTTTTCTGACACATCCTTTACTACATATGCACTGATTAAAAAAATAGCTCAAAAATATGGCATTTTTATTTCAGATGTGAAAGAACCGCTTGGTAGCCCTGCTAAGTGTCACAAAATGTTACAAGAGGCAGGATTTGTAGATATTGAAGTCAAAATTGAGCAGTTTGGTGCCTATCTTAATCGCAGTCATGTGGCACAGGCATGGAAAGAAAACTGGAAGACTCCTGGCGGTAATCCGGTGTTGCAGATGGAACTCCAAAAATTAAAACAATTTGAGGCGGAATACATGGCAGAAGTTGAGGTGTTAGCAACAGACCAAGGAATATGGAATGATATTACAACTTTCTTTGTACTAGCTCGAAAGTGAGTAGACTTCCGCCGCAGGGCGGACAGAATGCCCACGCTACAAGAAATATTAAAAGTTAAGGATAAACCGTGAATAGTCAAGATTTAACTCAAAAAGAAACCTTCCTATCTCCCGAAAAAATCAAGGCAGTGAGAGTCTATATCAAGGAAACTTGGAAGACACTATCTCGTTCTCACGAACATATTTTAGATGCTGCCCGCGATCCGAAAATTGACCATTTTCCAGGGAAAAAGTGGCCTATATATATATCGCCAAAAGAAGAGCGATCGCAAATAGAAGCATCTCTACGAAAAGTCCTCAGTCAGGAAGAATTTAATCAAATCGAAATTAGAACTTTACCAGCAGAAGTTGAGCAAATTGAAGAACATGGGTTGCTCTATTTACCTCATGAATATGTAGTTCCTGGCGGTCGCTTTAATGAAATGTACGGATGGGATAGTTATTTCATTCAATTAGGATTACTACAAGATGGAGAACTGGAATTAGCTAAAAGTTTGGTGGAACAGTTAATATATGAAATTGTACATTACGGGACGATTTTAAATGCAAATCGGACGTATATGCTGACGCGATCGCAGCCACCTTTATTAACACCAATGATTCTAGCACTCTATCAGCACACTCAGGATAAGGAGTGGCTGCAATCTGTATTGTCAGCAACAGAAAGTTTTTATTACTACTGGACTTTGCCACCACACTTGAATCAGGCGACAGGACTTTCTCGCTATTTTGCTTTAGGTGAAGGGCCAGCCCCAGAAGTGCTGATTTCCGAACGGGATGAGGAGGGAAGAACTCATTATGACCGGGTACGAGAATATTATCGTAAATTTGAAGTCGAAGCTTATGATGTTAGTTTGTATTACGACCGAGAGAGCGATCGCTTAACTGATTTGTTCTACAAAGGCGACAGGACAATGAGAGAATCTGGCTTTGATCCATCTTATCGTTTTGGCCCTTTCAATGTAGATATTATTCATTATGCTCCCGTTTGCCTGAACGTTTTGATTTACAAAATGGAGGAAGATACAGCAGAAATTAACGATATTTTAGGATACAAAGAAATTGCCCATCAATGGCGCGATCGCGCTGCATCCCGCCGCCAATTAATTGACAAATTTCTTTGGGATGAAGAAGCCGGACTGTACTTTGATTACAACTTTCACACTGGCAAACGTCGCAACTATGAATTTGCTACAACATTTTATCCTTTGTGGGCGGGTATCGCATCCGAAGAACAAGCAAAAAGAGTTGTAGAAAATTTGCCCGACTTCGAGGCCCCCGGAGGATTACTCACCAGCACCCGTGTCACCGGAAGTCAATGGGATGCTCCTTTTGGTTGGGCACCATTACAATTAATTGCAGTTCAAGGATTGCTACGATATGGTTACGAAGAAGATGCTAAACGTTTAGCGCGAAACTTTATATCTTTGTTAGTTCAAGAGTTTGAAAGAACTGGAACACTCCTAGAGAAATATGACGTTTATAACTGTTCAGCCGATGTTTCCGATGAAATTCATTTCGGATACAGTTCCAATGAAATTGGTTTTGGTTGGACAAATGCAGTTTTTCTGGAACTATTAGCCATTTTGGATTAAAACCTCTCGGTACGCAAAGGGACGCAGAGTTAAATATTTCTCTGCGTTGTTTTTTGTTTCCTTTTCAAGAAAGGTGCGATCGCGCCTTTCCCTGAAGGGAGTTTCTGAAGATAGAGAAAAGCTTCTGTCTATTAGGAAAAGAAGCTAAAAAATTTTATAAAGGGTAGTTATTTATTACTAAGAAAAATACTTACTCTGCATTAGCCAACCCTGCCTTCACTGCGTATGTCTTTATCTTTACAAACTAAATACCAGCAGCGTGTATAACTTGTAACCGACTGATTTAACAATAAATCAAGTCTTCAGGTACAAGCAAGCCACCAACATTAGTAGCTAACTTGAAATTATATAAACAAAGTGTTTGTTAAGGCAGTGCTGGAAACGCAACGCTCTGCGATCGCGTTTTCATCAGCATAACAATTAACAATCTACAGCTAACCGCTTTGATTAGAGCTGTAGATTGAGAAATTGAGGTAGAACAGGGGATAGACCATGATTAAAAATGATTTGGAATACTATAACTTGAATGCTGATAAATGGTGGAAGGAAGATGAGGTATTATATCTGCCTGACCATTTAAACAAATCTAGGTTTGAATTTTTTAATAGCTATGTCCCCAATTGGAAAGGACTCAAAGTTTTGGATGTGGGTTGCGGAGGTGGATTAGCCTGCGAATTCCTAGCCAAGCGAGGAGCTAATGTATCTGGTATAGATTTATCTTTCACCTCAATTAAAGCAGCACAAGAACACGCCCAAAAGAGCGGCCTATTAATTGACTACAAATGGGGAACTGCTGAAGACCTCCCTTATGAGGAGAATACATTTGATGCCGTTGTGTGTTTTGATGTTTTAGAGCATATCGCTGATTTGGAAAAAGTTATCTCAGAAGCTTACAGAGTATTAAAGAGAAATGGGATGTTTTTATTTGATACAATCAACAGAACTTTTAAGTCAAAAGTGATAATGATTTGGCTTTTGGAGGATATTTTAAAGCAGATACCGCGAGGGCTTCACGACTGGAATAAATTTATTAAACCCGATGAATTAATTGATTTAATGGAAACAACCGGTTTCAAAAATCTTGAAATTAAAGGGTTTGATCTGACTGATGGCACTAATTTTAAAACGCTAAGAGATATGGTATTTAAAGGGTTAAATAGTCGCAGACATGGGGACAGGGCAGAGTTATTTAACATCCAAATTAACGATGACACTTCTGTATGCTATATCGGCAAAGCTGTTAAGCTATGATGCTAAGGCTGAGGGAATAGGGTTTTCTTCTACTTTCTCTCTCATTCCCAGAACTGGAAATGAAAGAGGAGGCTCCAGCCTCCTCTTGAGCTGAAATCTGTTTGGATTGGAAACGAGAGACAGAGCTTTATTCATGCGTTCCCAGACCACAGCCTGAGAACGAGAAAAGGTATGCTAAGGTAATCGTTCTAAGTAGCAAATGTACCTTTTTTTGCCTTTTTGCCTCTTACTCTTTATCTTGTTAAGACTCGCGTCCTGTCGCCCATTTATCGCGCCATTTTACTGTCCCTTCGTTGGCAATAACCCAACGACGACCGACGTTATTTTCGCGTAATGGTGACTGACCTTCACGCCACAGCGCGTATTTATAAGTAATCAACTTTCCAGCACTTTCGTTAAAGGGAATTTCCCCAAACCAAGTGTTAGTGTTGATGTATTCCAGAGGGTAAGCTTTGGATATATCCCAATTACCTAACTCCGGACAATCTCCCATTACCACAACAGTTTCTCCAGGCTTTGTTTCTACAGCATTGAGTTGTACTCGCACAATGGTTTGCCCTTTGATGCGTTCCCCAACGTGACTGATGACAATTACATCCTGTGCTTCTAGTTCTAAGTTTTGTAACTCTCCGTCTTTAACTTCAAATTTGCGCCGCGACAAAATATCGGCATGTTCTCCTTCTGGTAACTCTGTATCAACTGATTCCAGCTTAACAGCTTCACCACGATTCATCGCCACAAAAAGTATAGAATCTCGGTAACGACGAACGTAACAATAAACATCAGGTGTCAGATATTTTTGCCACTGACTTCCCATAGATACCGCAGGATTTAGTCGTCGCAAACCTGAGAGTAACCGGATATCTCGATAAAGGGGTGAATTGGTATCCCACTGAGTCATCATGGGGCGATTGTAGGGGTCATTACCGCCGTTTGTATCGTCGTGGAGATACTGTTCTGTGCCGTAGTAGATGCAGGGAATGCCGCGAGAGGTCATAATGAAAGCGATCGCTACCCTGAGCATCTCTGGATTGGGATTCAAAGACTGGAATCGGGGCATATCGTGATTATCAATAAATGTAATCAACTCAGTCGCCCCGTAATAGCGATGATCCAAATCTAGAACATCCTGCATCAGGTGAAATCCACCTTCAGCGCCTTGCGCCAAAGCTGCTCGAATTGCTAAACAAAGACCAAAGTCTAGAATTGTCATCCCAGACTCATTGGCAAATTCCACTGAAAGCTCACTTCGAGGATCGCTAAAAATCCACTCGCCAAAAATGAAAACATCCGGCTTGTGGGTTACAATATCAGCGTTAAATTCTTGCCAAAACCAGATAGGCATATGCTTAACGGTATCCACCCGCAAAGCATCAACTCCCCGGTCTAGCCATTGCTTAATTGCGGATTTAATGTAGTTGCGGTACTCGACATTATTTTCGTTGAAGGTGGCTAAACCAGACAGTTCGCAGTTTTGAACTTGCCACTCATCTTCCCAGTTTTTTACTTCACCATAGTGGTGATACCACCCATTTTTATCATCATTAAAATCAGCAATTTTCACTCCATCGTCGTAGAGTTCACCCTTCTTACCGCTGAAATCTGGGTTGCTGTGGTTACACACAATATCCAGCACCAGTTTCATTTTTCGGGCGTGTAATTCAGTAACTAATTTATCAAAAGTCGTATTTCTGGTTTCTTGAGTTTTGTTGAGTGAAGGTTCTTCATCTTTGCCAATAAAGCGAGGATTGATGCGTTTAAAATCCTTTGTCCAGTAGCCATGAATTGCGGCTTGTTCAACAAACAATGCTTCAACTTGCTCGAATAAGGGAGTCAGCCAAAGTGCTGTAACTCCCATATCTTTTAAATAATCGAGTTTATCAATAATTCCCTGTAAATCTCCACCCCAATATTTTCCCCAATCCTTTGCTTCTGAGTCGAAAAGTTCAGGGTTGGGTCCTTCGCTATTGTCAGGATCACCGTCATAAAAGCGGTCTACAACGATAAAATAAATGGTTTCTTGGCGAAATTCAATATCTCTGGTATAAAGAAATTCTAAATCTATTTCGCTGTCTGATTTAGTTTCGGAGACTATAACTTCAACTTCTGCTTTTGGATCGGTAACTTCATATTGACTTGATGAAGCTTGAGATGGAGGAGTTGATACCATAAATTTTAGTAGTACTGTAAGAGTAAGAGTCTAGCCTTGCGATAGACGTTTTTTAAATTTAACGAGATATGTCCTTTTTTGTATATCTGCCTTAAGACAGTGTTCAGAAATTGTAAAAATATGGTATTGGAATTCAGTTTTGGAAATAATTGTGTATTTGGGTTAAATAACATTAATTGCCCAAAATATTGCAGCGTTTAAATAAAACTTTATTGAAAAAAGCTCCTGTGAATGTAATTTGCGGCTACAGAAACTTTTGTCCGCCTGCGCGGATTAAAACCTTGAAAGCCTGCTTTACGCAGGCTTTGTTTACGTAGCGCCACCATAGGAGGGTGAACGCACTAGCGAAAGACTATTTTAGGGCTTACGCACATCAACACGTTGTAGGGGCAT
The DNA here is from genome assembly GCF_014695815.1 of Trichocoleus sp. FACHB-6. NCBI lineage: Bacteria > Bacillati > Cyanobacteriota > Cyanophyceae > Leptolyngbyales > Trichocoleusaceae > Trichocoleus > Trichocoleus sp. FACHB-6. The sequence goes on along the minus strand of NZ_JACJOY010000042.1, from coordinate 5,823 downwards.
TGCCATGCCCCTACAGCAGAATCAGGCATTCACTAATTAACTGCGTAAGTCCTGTATTTAAAAAGCTTGAATCCATTCGCGGACATCGTATTCTGTCCAAATGCCGTTTTGCCAGTAAGGATCGGCTTCGATTAACTGGCGGACAGTGGCTTCGTCTTCGGCTTCGTAGATACCAAAGACTTTGGTGAGATCCTTAGTAGGGCCAATGGTAATTAAAACACCGGATTCTTTTTGGGCTGCAAGACCGTCTAGATGTGCTTGGCGATAAGGCGATCGCTTCTCTAAAACATCCTCGCAATAACTTCCCCACATCACATATTTAGTCATGGCTAATGGCTAATGGCTAATGGTTAATTGCTAATGGCTAATATAAATAATTAGCCATTACCAAAACTTAACTTCTCAGACTGACACTAAATTTCTCGACCAGTGCTTCTCGAATTTTTTGATGTACGGGTTCGACATCTTCATCGGTGAGAGTGCGATCGCTGGCGCGGTAAACTAACCGCAACGCCAAACTTCGCTGTCCCTCTGGGACATTTTGACCGCGATATTCATCAAACAATTCCACCGATTCCAGTAAAGCACCGCCAGCAGACGCGATCGCTCGTTTAATTTCCGCTACAGAAATTTTAGTCGAGGCAAATAAAGCCAAATCCCGGTTAGCACCGGGGAAAGTCGAGAAAGGTTTGAACACAGGTATCAGGTTTTCATCCCGATCCAGATAGTCTAAGACCACATCCAAATCCATCTCAAAAACGTAGACAGCATCTGGTAAACCCCGCTGTTGCCTCATCTGGGGATGCAGTTGCCCAAACGTACCCAAACGATCACCCTGCAACCACAAAGAAGCTGTGCGTCCCGGATGCAGGCGCGGATCGCGTCGGTCTGGTTGATATTCTACAGGCATTCCCAGCCGTGCAAACAAACTTTCCAGCACTCCCTTGGCTTCAAACCAAGTCATCGGTTGTAATGCGCCTCCCCGCGTCCAAGTACCTTGAGTGGGGTCGCCGCCGATAATTCCCGCCACCGAGTCAGCTTCTATTAGTCCGTCCTCTTCCCGCCAGAATACTCGACCAATCTCAAAGGCGTTCAAGGAACCGTTGCCTTGCTCCAGATTGTACTGGAAAGCATTAATTAAGGCAGATACCAACTCAGTTCGCAGCGATGAGTATTCTGCAAACATAGGATTAGCGATCGCTACCTCGCGATCGTCCTCCGTCTTCGCCACCGAGTAAGAGTAGTGCATTACTTCTGTCAATCCTGCTCCCCGCAAAGCTTCCCTCAGCTTGCGCGTCAGCATTTGGTCGGAGGAAAGATACCCAGGTTCAGTTTTATCTGGCAGAGTGTCGCAGAAATTATCGTAGCCGTAAAGACGGGCGATTTCTTCAATCAAGTCAATTTCCCGCTCTAAGTCTCGGTAACGATAGGGTGGTACTTTCACCATCCAGACTGGGGATTGGGAATTGGGAATTGGGGATTGGGAATTAGGACTCCCTTGTCTCCCTTCCCCAGTCACCAGCGATACTTCACATCCCAGCGCAGTCAAGATCCGCTGCACATCTTCCGGTTGAATTTCACCAGTAGCATCTCCCAACTCTACAGGCCCTAGAACCTGGTTTATCCGGTCAAGACGCAGCTCAATCGAACGCATCCAAGCTGAAGGGTCAGGACGAGTGTCGGCAACTTCCTGAGCCACAGGGGTGCCACTAGCGAACTGAGTCAAAAGCGCGATCGCCCTCTGACAAGCCACCGCCAATTCTGCCTGATTCACCCCCCGTTCGTAGCGTCCAGAGGCCTCCGTCCTTAAATTCTGGCTGCGAGCAGATCGTCGAATTGCTACCGGGTCAAACAAAGCCGCTTCTAAAACTAAATTCTCAGTACCCTGATAAACTTCTGTTTCCTCACCGCCCATCACCCCCGCCAAGGCCACAGGCTTGTCATTGGCAGTAATCAGCAGATTTTGGGGTTGCAAGGTGCGAGTTTGCCCATCCAGCGTTTTCAGGGATTCCCCCCCATTAGCAAAGCGCACGCCGATAGTCAGGGTGTCGCCCCCTGCAATCTGTTGTAAGCGATCGCGATCAAATGCGTGTAGCGGCTGACCCCATTCCAGCAAAATGTAGTTAGTAACATCCACCACATTGTTAATTGGGCGCACCCCAGCCGCTTGCAATCGCTGCTGCAACCACGCCGGAGAAGGCGCAATTTTTACCTTTTCAATTACCGTCCCAATATAGGCGGGGCAAGCTTGCCGCTCTGAAATTCGCACATTTAGACCTGCACTTCCCTCTGGGATAGATACAGAGCCAACTTCTGGTAGTCGGAGAGTCGCACCAGTCAGCGCCGCCACCTCCCGCGCCACGCCCACCATACTCAGAGCATCAGCACGATTCGCCGTAGAAGTCAAGTCTAAAATTACATCATCTAAACCGAGAAGCGATCGCGCATCGCTACCCAACTGCGGATTCTCCAGCTCAAAAATATGAATTCCAGCCGATTCCTTCGCCAAACCCAACTCAGCCAAAGAGCAGATCATCCCAGCAGAAGGTACACCCCGGAGTTTTGCCGGTTTAATCTTCAACTCAACAGCAGGCAGATAAGTCCCCACAGTTGCCACAGGCACATAAATATCAGCCCGCGCATTCGATGCCCCGCAGACGATATTCAAAGGAGACGCTGCCCCCACATCCACAGTACAGACCCGGAGCTTATCCGCATTCGGGTGGGGTTGAATCTCCACAATTTTCCCCACCACCACCCCATCCGCCCAAGTCCGGCGGTCTTCAATGTCTTCCACCTCGAACCCAGCCATAGTCAGCGTGTCCGCCAACTGGGTTGGGGTCATCGTCAAATCAACTAATTCTCGCAGCCAGTTGAGAGAGATACGCATTTACTCTATGTTTTTACCTAGTTCACCCCGATCATTTTACCGCTCAACCCTATAACTACCCTCATTCCCTTATCTTGATTCAGTTTGAAGGGTAAAACCATTCACCTAAGAGTGCTTCCGGGTGTGCTATCAAAGAAATGGAAACAGTTCTTGTTGCCATGCACCCTATACTTTATTAGCCCGTTGGTTTGATTACATTTTTATACCTCCTCTTCTGCAATGATGGAAAAACATCCTGAAATTTGCAGCTACCCCCTCTTAGCAAATTCTTTATAGGAAGATAAACCATCTTCAGGCACTCTTTAAAGAATTGTCCGTATAATCAACATTCTTATTGTCCTTTAATGCCTGGATAATTTAAGTTAGGGTAGCAATATCCGGTTGCAGCATCCCGGTGAGTCTGAATGAGCTACTGCCTTAATCCCGCTTGTCCTAGTCCTCAAAACATCACACACGCCGAAATCTGTCGGGCGTGTGGTTCCAAACTCCTGCTGAGAAAGCGCTATCGAGTGCTGGACGCCTTAGGGCAAGGAGGCTTTGGAGCTACCTTCTTAGCTCATGATGAGTCTCTGCCTGGTGAGCCAAGTTGCGTCATCAAGCAACTGAGACCAGCAACTACTGTAGCCCAAGTCTTACAAATGGCACGCGAGCTATTTGAAAGAGAGGCACGAACCCTGGGAAAGATTGGCAATCATCCCCAGGTACCTCGCCTATTGGACTACTTTGAAGACAATCAGCAGTTTTATCTGGTACAGGAGTATATTAGCGGCTTAACTCTACAGCAGGAAGTGAAAGGATCTGGCCCCTTGAGCGAAGCTGGGGTCAAGCAATTCTTGAGCGAAATCCTGCCTGTGATGCAATATATCCACAGCCAGCAGGTAATTCACCGAGACATCAAACCAGCTAACTTGATTCGCCGCGAACAAGACCGCAAACTGGTTCTGATTGACTTTGGAGCGGTGAAAAACCAGGTCAACCAGGCAGCAAGCAGTTCTGAGCAAACAGCTTTAACAGCTTACGCAATTGGCACACCTGGATTTGCCCCACCAGAACAGATGGCCATGCGCCCAGTTTATGCCAGCGATTTGTATGCTTTGGGTGTCACCTGCATTTATCTGCTGACCGGAAAATCGCCAAAAGACTTAGACTACAATCCGACAACGGGCGAAATGCTCTGGCAAAAGCACGTTCATATTAGCCCTCATTTCACCGACGTCCTCAAGAAAATGCTGGAGGTTTCAGTTCGTCATCGCTATCAGTCTGCCGAAGAAGTGTTGAGAGCGCTTGACCTTGAACCTTATCTCGACACTTTGGCTCAAGGCTTGACCACAGGGAAAGCTACCCCGCAGCGACAACCAGGCGGCCGCTTCAACACTGGAGATTTAAGCGCTCCGACTTACTCCTCATCCCCTTCGGCTGGCACGTCAACCTCAGAACGGCTGGCTATGGCAATTAAAGCGCGTCGAGCCAGGTTAGAAGCGAATGACCCGCAAACGGGGGGCGGTATTCATAGTCGGGCTTTGCCTGGTACTGGTTATACGACTACGCTGAAAAACAGCGATGCTACTGCTGGTTCTAAGGGGAAACTTCCGGCGAAGTTGGATGCAGTCAGCGTACTAAATTACTACACAAAAGGTAGAAGAGACTTTGCTTCGCAAGATTTGAGCTTGCTTAATCTTCAGCGGGTCAATCTATCGGGAGCAATTTTTCATCAGGCAAAGTTGAATAAAACCAACCTTCAGGGAGCTGACCTGTCTAATGCTGATTTTGGTAGGGCGAGTTTAACTGGGGCAATTCTGAAGGAGGCAAATTTAGGCAGGGCTTACTTTAGCACTGCTAATTTGGAAGGAGCTGACCTGCGCGGCGCAGATTTGAGCTTTGCTTATCTGAACCATGCTAATCTCCGAGGGGCGAATCTGTGCGGTGCTAATCTCACCGGGGCAAAAATTACCGAGGAGCAGCTGGCGCAGGCGAAGACGAATTGGGCAACAGTGCTACCGAGTGGGAAACGAGGGTTTTGGTAAACTGATATCTTGCACTATTCGCAATAAGCTGGAGGCAACCGCCTCCTGACTGCTCAAATAAGGTGACAAAATGTCAGTTTAGTTAATTACGTCTAATGTGAATTAGACAAAGGAACGGGAGAGATTGAGAATCAAAGTACCACCCATGAAACTCATCTCTCCGATGACTAGCATAGACTTTCCTAACTTGATGATTGTCGTTTTCGTATTAGTTGACGATTGGTATCAACGGCAGATTGCACCACTTCAGATGGCTCATCCGGGTGTGCGTCCTCGGTTTAGTGACAGCGAGATGCTGACCCTAGCCTTGTTGATGGACTATTTGCCATTTCCGGGAGAAACGCAATTCCTCGGTTTCATCCGTGCCAATTACGCTAGTTGGTTTCCCCATCTGTTAGACCAGAGCCAGTTTAACCGCCGCTTAAGACAACTTGATGGGATGCTAGAACAGTTGCGACGCAGTTGGGTGGTGGAGTTGGGCGGAGTGGGTGAAACTCACCTGTTGATAGACACCAAGCCACTGCCTGTCTTGGGACTCAAGCGTGACAAAACCAGAAGTGACTTTTAAAGGCTTTGCGGCTCCTGGCTATTGTGCAGCACGGCAAATGTACTACTTTGGGTACAAATTGACCTTGCTCACTACCTGGAATGGCATCCCAATTGCCTACGATTTGGTTCCTGCCAACACCGATGAACGGGTTGCTGTTGAGTCTTTATTTGACTCGATTCGCGGTTGCACCATCTACGGCGATAAAGAAAGGCTTTATCGATGCCGATTGGCAGCATCAACTGGGTGGTGGTAAATATGTAGTGAAAAGGTAAATATATAAACTAAAACTACTTTCAATTTTCCACTTTGCGGTGGCTATTTATTTGCCTTGGCAAGCGGTTAGTTTGACAATTAGCATA
>NZ_JACJOY010000041.1:0-32247 GCF_014695815.1 Trichocoleus sp. FACHB-6 | reverse complement strand
CAGATGTAATTTTGCTTACCCCTTCTCTTGCCGTTCTTACGGATGTGAGTGGATTGACAGTCTGGGCATTGCATCAAAACCAACCCTAATTCATCCCTCCATTATGCAACGCCATTTACCTTTCACTAGGCATCCAGGCAATTTATGATCTACAAGGAGACAAGAGAGAACACACAGGAAACGGCTAAATGGATACAAAAGCCTTCAAACGGTCATTAAACAGTTCTGAGAACTACCATCGCAAGGGCTTTGGTCATCAAGAGGAAGTCGCCGGAGTCCTCCAATCAGAATATCAAAGCAATTTAATTCAGCAAATTCGGGAAAACAACTACACCCTGAAACGCGGTAATGTCACCATCCGGTTAGCACAGTCGTTTGGTTTTTGCTGGGGTGTGGAACGCGCCGTAGCAATGGCTTATGAAACCCGTCGCCACTTCCCCAGCGAGCGAATTTGGATTACTAACGAAATTATTCACAACCCTTCTGTAAATAAGCGCTTGCAGGAAATGCAAGTCGGGTTTATCGCTTTGGAGGAAGGGAAAAAAGATTTTTCTGTAGTCGATGCTGGTGATGTGGTGATTTTACCAGCCTTTGGTGCCAGCGTTCAGGAAATGCAACTGCTCAACGATAAGGGTTGCACGATTGTTGATACAACTTGCCCTTGGGTTTCCAAAGTCTGGAATACTGTCGAGAAGCACAAGAAAAAAGCTTACACTTCCATCATCCACGGCAAATACAACCACGAAGAGACAGTCGCCACCAGTTCTTTTGCGGATAAGTACCTGGTAGTGCTAAATATGGCACAAGCTGAGTATGTCGCTAACTATATTCTCAACGGCGGCGATCGCAATGAGTTTATGGTGAAATTCAACCGCGCTTATTCGGCTGGCTTTGACCCAGATAAAGATTTAGAGCAAATTGGCATTGCTAACCAGACGACGATGCTCAAGAGCGAAACCGAACAAATTGGTAAACTATTTGAGCGGACAATGATGCAAAAGTATGGCCCCACCAATCTTTCGGAGCATTTCCAAAGCTTTAACACTATCTGTGATGCTACTCAAGAGCGCCAGGATGCGATGTTTGAGCTAGTAGATGAAAAGCTGGATTTAATGGTGGTGATTGGCGGTTTCAATTCTTCCAATACCACACATTTGCAAGAAATAGCCATTGAGAGGGGCATTCCGTCTTATCACATCGACAGCGCCGAACGAATTGGGCCAGGCGATCGCGTGGAGCATAAGCCGCTGCATGGCGATTTGGAAGTAAAGGAGAATTGGCTACCCGCTGGCTCAATTGTAGTGGGAATTACTTCTGGAGCCTCAACTCCCGATAAGGTTGTGGAGGAGGTAATCGAGAAGATTTTTGAGTCGAAGGCTGTGGCGCTGGTTTAAAAGCTAGGGTGGGCTTCCACCCTACAAAATTTTAACTATCTGTCCTTACCATCGGAGACTGGGAAAGCATCATTAAACTGCTGCTGGTCGTAATGGTAAAGAGTGCGGATAGGGTAAGGAATGTTAATGTCAGCGCGATCGCAAGCTGCTTTCAGCGCGATCATTACTTTTGTTCTGGTGCGGCGCACCTCTATCTTTTGCGGTAATGTCCAATAGCGCACCACCAGATTAATTGAGCTATCACCAAAGCCCACACCATCCACTTCTGGCGCTGGTTTGGGCAAAACCCCCTCGACTTCAGACACAGCTTTTTGGAGGGTAGCGATCGCGTGAGGGATTGGCGTATTGTAATCTACCCCTATCTCCAAGTCAGTCCGACGGTGAGTCATAGCAGTTAGCACCTGCACCGGAGAAGTGAAGACGATCGCGTTTGGCAGTACCACACGCTCTCCCTGATAAGTCATAATTTGGGTAGAGCGAATCGAAATTTCTTCAATAGTACCCTCGAAACCCTCCACAATCACCTGATCGCCCAACCGAAAAGGCTCCTGCAACAGCAGCAACACTCCCGCCAGGAAATTTTTGAAAATATCTTGAAAGGCGAAGCCAAACGCCACAGAACCTAGACCCAGCAACCCAATGATGTCACCCAGCCGCAAGTCTGGAAAAGCAACAACACAGGCAAAGAGAACTCCCGCCACCCAGGTTCCGACAAAACAAGTCTGCATTAGCAGCACTCGTAGGGACGGGTTTTTCAGCGCCCGCCTGCCAATTCTAGCGACCATCTGTCGCACCAGATTGGCTCCGGAACGGGTTAAAAAGAGGATCGCGATCGCTAGAAAAATTCCTGGTAGCGCCTCAATGGTATAACCCATCATGTTTAACAGGCTCTGTTGAATTTCTTTGAGCAGAGCAGTCATAGGCGCGTTAAAATCATCTCAACTCTGGAGAACAATATCAAAAGATACAAGCAAAGCTGTTTTTTCTTTAGTTATTTTGGCGTAAAGACGTTTCTGGAAATCATCAAAAATGCTTAGCCCGCCTGCGCGGGCTTGATTTCTGTAAGTGCCCATCAACGGCTAATGTGAGTTTTAGTCTTCGTGATCTTCAAACGGATCGCTCAATTCCTTGGCAGGAGGGCCAAAAGAGGTATAAATTGAAAGTCCAGTAATGGCGACGACAAAAGCACAGATACTAATGCTAAGAACTGTTGCGGGTTCCATAGGTTGAATAATTTATGAGAGCTTATCTTATACAATATTACAAAACGTTAAAAATTTCAGTCGAGATTGGTCGCTAGTAATCTATGGCACAACGCACTTGGTTAGGAGATAGACTCAAACCCCTGAACTCCGAATATGGAAAAGTCGCTCCCGGTTGGGGTACGACTGGATTGATGGGTGTTTTCATGGCGCTATTTTTCGTCTTTTTGCTGATTATTTTGCAAATTTACAACTCCACGCTCTTGATTGATGGTGTGGATGTGGATTGGAAAAGCCTAGGCGGTTGATAAACTGCTACAAGGCTCTGAGCCTTGGGGCTTTGCTTAACGCCGTGAGTGAAGAACACGCGAGTTTTCCCGGCTATGCCGGGTTTTTTTTGTCAGGAAAGCAGGAAAAAACCTATGAATGTATTTGGCATTGGCCTGCCGGAAATGGCGCTGATAATGGTTGTGGCTCTTTTGATATTCGGCCCCAAGAAGTTGCCAGAAGTTGGTCGCAGCCTGGGTAAGGCGATTCGAGGGTTTCAGGAAGCATCCAGAGAGTTTGAGGGCGAGTTTAAGCGGGAAGCAGAAAATTTAGAACAAGTAGTAAAAACCCTTCCCTCGTCTGAAAGTGAGAAAGTGGCAGAGACGAATTCTGAGAATCATGCCACAAGCTCGTCTCAACAAGGATAAATATTCTACCTAGTTTCTAGTTAGATGGTGGAAAGTAGGTAACGGGGGCGATCGCGCCAGAAGCGATCGCTTCTTTGCTCCTGTCTGCCTAAATTCAATAAATTAGCTGCCACTGGCAGAAACCTGTGCTCCTGCAAAATCTGTCTCAGGGAAAGACGAAGCTTTAAAGCTGGGGTCAATATTGGTAAAACAGTTGGTTAACAAAGCAGCGACACCAACACTTAGGGTAGTAGATTTATTTAAACTTTGGGGAAATAGCAGGGGCTACAAGCCCCCAGCATAAAACTCATAAGCAGACAACAGCAGGCATAACGCCATTCAGTTTTAGGCTTTTCACCTTTGATTGGCTAAAACTTGCTCTAAACTTTGGTTTCAAAAATCCAAAATTTAAAATCTAAAATGGTAGATATTCCCAAAACACACCCCTACCTAAATGCGCTCTGTTTTGCCATTCTGCTCAGTTGTACTGGGTACCTCAAACTTATACCCTACCCCTCGAACGGTTTGAATTAGCTCTGGCTGAGCCGAATCAATTTCAATTTTCCGGCGAATCTGACCAATATGAACGTCAACCACTCTCGGATCTCCGATGTACTCGGAAGCCCAAACTTCTTTGATCAACTCTGCCCGTCGCCAAACTCGCCCCGGATGACTCGCTAGAAAATGTAGCAAATTAAATTCTAAGGCGGTCAGGGGGATTGGCTGGTCGCTAATATTCACTTCCCTACGCACTGGATCGATAACCAGTTTGTCAAAGATCAAACGTTGCTGTTCAGCGACTTTCAGGGGTCGGTGACGCTTAAAAAGCGCTCCTACCCGCACGCCCAGTTCCCCTAAACTAAAAGGCTTGGTGATGTAATCATCCGCGCCTTGCAAGAACCCGTGGATTTTATCGTTTTCGTCGGCGCGACTTGTCAACAGCAGCACCAAGACATCTGTGCGTTCCTGTAATTCCTTACAGAGTTGATAGCCAGTCGTGTCCGGCAAATTCACGTCTAGAATCACCAGGTTTGGGTTGAATTGCTCAAAGACGGCGCGGGCTGTCTTCCCGTCTTCAGCAGACTGCATTTGGTAGTTTTGCTGACTTAAAAACCGATGAATGAGATTCCGGATGGCAGGATCGTCATCCACGACAAGAATTTTGTGAGTTGCGGAAGCCATGACCATAACTTTCCACTAAAAACTGGATTATGATTAACGGACAATAGAGGTGTTCAGCAAAGAGCTGCGTGGGGAGAATTTGCGCTTATTTTCGCTTAAACAAAAGTTCCCCACTTTAATTAGTGTTCCCAACCTAATGGCGTAATGAGCATTTTAGACAATTATCGGCGCTCGCTCCAGGCGATGAAAATATCTTGTAATGGACAATTTTCCAAAATCAAGGTTTAAACGGTTTGTTTTATGTCTTTTTTGGGTGAAAAGATGAATTTTACCGATCGCACTGGGAGGAATCATCTGATGGCTGGGGTAGTGAGCTAGTAAAAGTGTTTTTCGGCTCAAGTGCTTGAGTTGAAGGATCAGGCTAAACTAACTTGCAAGGGGATGAGTCTCATCCGGTCAAGGCAAACCTGTTAACGGCTCTTTTTGCAGTACCTGTGGACTTGAACGGTACAGAACAATGAACCAGTATGGCAAAACTTCATGGAAAATGTATAGATACTTTGTCAAATGTATTAATTTATGACAACTCCATGCGAAAAAAGCTACAGAACCTCTCTTGGCACGGTACGTACTACGAGCAATATGCTTATAGTAACCGGGAGTAGAGGGGGTGTCGGCCACTTAGCTTAACACGGCTGTGCTAACTTACACAGTGCTTGCAACTCGTGGGTCTGGAGCGTAAACATTTTCTTTTGTTGCTAGAAACTAACATAGGGGAATGTTGAGGGTTTTTCTCTTCGGCGGCTGAATAAATTCGATGAAGACTGATATAAATAATGGATCTCTGGGAGGTTTTGGATGAGCGAGCAAAATCCCTACGAAAAGCTTGGGCTGACAGAAGACTCAACGTTTGAGGAAATTCAGGAGGCGCGATCGCGTCTCCTTCAAGAGCATCATGGGGAAAAGGAGCTTCTGGAAACTATGGAAGCTGCCTACGATGCGATTTTAATGGAGCGTCTTAAAATGCGCCAAGAGGGAAGAATTAAGGTTCCTGAACGGATTCGTTTCCCAGAACGGCGAGAAGCAGCCGCTCCCAATTTTGCTCCGCCTCCGGTAAACCGTTCTGGGGCTTGGCTATCTCGGCTGATGGATACGCCTAGTTTACAGGAGGTTGTTTGGCCTAGCGGTTTGTTTTTACTATTGAGCGGTGTGAGTCTCCTCTACCCAGGTACGAATGATTCAATGCTGCCAATGAATATGGCTTTGGGAGCCGGATTAACTTTATTCTTTGTCAATCGCAAAGAGCGAAAGTTTGGTCGCGCTGTACTGCTGACCCTACTTGGGTTGTTGGTGGGTATAGGATTGGGAACTCTGCTCAATAGTCTGCTCTTCGAGCAAATTTCCTCTATCGGTGTGAGTGCTAATCAATTCGAGACAGTAGTGACGTTTATTATCCTCTGGCTGGTCAGCAGCTTCCTACGCTAGAAGAATTTGTTCTGGCTGCGACTGACTCAAAACTAAATCCACGGCTTCGCGGAGGTCGTGGACTATTTCTGTTGGTTGATATTGCTCTAGTTGGGCGCGATCGCGTATCCCACACGTTACCCCAATTACCTTGATATTATGTTTCTTGGCTGATAAAATGTCAGCCTCAGTATCTCCCACCATCCATATATCAGACGCGGGTGGTAATTCCTTGATGGCTCGTTCCATCAGCAAAGGCTTGTCGTCGATGTCGCGAGTCTTAACGTAGTCGTTGCTGAGCAGATAGCAGTGGTCTTTAGGGAAAAAACGCTCTACATCGCCGCGGCTGAAGGCATATTCTAGCTCTAGCTCTCGGCGCATGGTCATAACAACTAAATCGACACCAGCTTGCTGTACTTTTTCCAAAGCTTCGACAGCTCCCGGAGCTAGTTGATCGTATGCCATATAGGGGAGTGTATGCACAGTTTGACGGCGCAGTCCGGCAAATTCCTTGGCTTGCGCTTCATCTAAACCGGAGAGAATGCCGATTTGTGACTCTGGTACGCGCGATCGCTTCAGACTCCAAAATTCCTCCTTAGACATTTTTCTCACAGGCTGGTCTTGGCGTTTCGTATGCTCCAGACAAAACTGGTAAACCTGGTAATATCGCTCCGAAACATCCATAATCGGGCCATCGAAGTCTGTAATAAGTCTTAACATTTGCTGAACTATAGTGACTGGGATTGTTAATTTCAATAGCAGATTACTGCATTTTTGGGACTGATTGGGGATTGGGAATTGGGAATTCCAAACTACCGCGCTGCATCTGATCGCGCTCAATAGCTTCAAAAAGAGCGCGAAAATTGCCTTCCCCAAAGCCTTGCGCCTGGAAACGACGCTCAATCAGCTCAAAAAAGAAAGTCGGCTGTGCAAAAATTGGCTGAGTAAAAGTTTGCAACAGCAGCGCTTGAGGATTGTCCTTCTCCCAATCCACCAAAATTTGCTGCTTGGCGATTTCTTGTAATTCAGTTTTTGATAAGTCGAGTCCTTGGCGATTTTGCAAATCGGTGTAGTAGGTGGGGGGAACCGACAAGAAAGGTAAACCAGAGGCGCGGAGGTGCGCGATCGCCTGCACAATTTCAGGAGTCTGTAACGCAATATGCTGAATTCCTGAACCTCGATTCACATCCAGAAATTCCTGAATTTGAGAATTAGCCGAACTCGGTTCATTAATCGGTAACTTTACCCAACCATCAGGATGAACCATTACCTTACTGTGCAAGCCAGAACGCTTTGTCTGAATTGCGAACGACTGCTGGGGCAAAAAAGAGAGGGTATTTTTATACCAAGCAACCGCCCGATCCAGATCGCCAGCAGGAACATTCAACACCACATGATCGATAGCGGTAAACAGTCCCTTGTCTATTGTTTGTTGTTTATTCCCGCTAAATACCAAAAAACCAATATCAACTGGCAAATTGCCGCTTGCTTCAATTAAAGTATGCGACAGCGAACCCCAGCCAGTGATTTTGCCCCACTTGACATATCCTTCATCTTGGAAAAAGTGTCTAATTGGTTGCAGCACTTTCGCCCCTTGCGATCGCGCCATCTCCATCACCGACTCTACATCTGGAACCCGAAAGGCCAAATCTGCCACACCAGGAGGGTGCAGGCGCAAAAACTTAGCAACCGGGCTAGTGGGTGCAATAGGAGAAGATAGAATAAAGCAGACTGAACCGCTTTTAACTACTTCGGTGCGGGTGTCGCTACTCGCACTGCCAAAGACACATTGAAAGCCCAGGATTTGAACAAACCAGTCGCGCAACGCTGTGGCATCTTCAACATAAAAGCGAACGTGATCGATTTTCATGGTTTATTCAGTCTTAGAGCTTTCCTGAGTGTAAATTCTGCCCTTTTCCCCGGATTTCCCGGTCACTCCTAAGAGAGATACAAGGCTAGAAAAATAGGTGGCTTTCTGGCTGAATATTAATTTCCATCGGCACCGCCTGCGGATCGGCTGCAAGAGCGAACATAATTGCGTCAGCAGCAGTTTCGGCACTGAGCATCTTTTTGCGGTCAACCTTCAAGGTAACTTTATCCCAGAAGGGAGAATCGACACCGCCAAAGTAGAACAGGGTGAACTTGATGCCAAAACGCTTCAGTTCATCGGCCATGCACTTGCTGAAACCCACAACACCAAACTTAGAGGCACAGTAAGCCGCTGCCATCGCCATTGAGTGCTTGCCCAAAATCCCTACCACATTGCAGATGTGACCGCTTTTATGCTCCTTCATCGCCTCAGCAGCTGCCTGACAGGTGTAAAAGCTGCCCTTTAAATTCACATCGATCATGGCATCTAAGTCTTTTGGCTCTAACTGGTTGTACTGCTTGAGAATACCAGCACCAGCAGCATTGACTAAGACATCGATTTTCCCAAACTGGGCAACAGCCTTGGACATCAGCGCCTGTACCTGCTGTTGGTCGGTAATATCTGTGGGTATGGTTAAAACCGAATCGAGTCCTGATGCTAAGGAATCCAAACGGCTGCTATCTCTTGCCGCCAGTACTAACTGCGCTCCAGTCGGTGCCAGTTTGCGCGTCAAGGCGGAACCAATCCCGCCAGTGGCACCAACGATTACAATAACTTTGTCTTGCATATTGCTTTACATTTCTTTACATCTTTCCCCATAATACTGATTCCGGCTGATTCTGCTCAACAAAGGCGGTTACACTCCTTTTTCTGGTTTTCTCTGGTTCCCAGGCTCGTGAGGATGGCACTGGGGGAATCCCACCAAACCTTGTCTTATTGATAAAGTGCTTCCCGCGTTCCCTCTTCAAATGGAGTAATTCATGAATTGGATTGTCACATCGGCACAACAGATATTTGCAGGCTTATTCTGGCTTTTTACCACGCCATTTTTTAATATAGGCAGCAACTCTCTCTCGCTTGGTTTGATTGTCCAACTGATTTTGTTAGCCTTGACGGTATTTGTGATTTCTCGCGCCATTAGTGAGTGGATAAAGCGGAAGCTGCTGGTACGAGTGGGATTAGATAGGGGAAGTCGAGAAGCGATCGCATCCGTCCTTAGCTATTTGTTGGTAGGCTTGGGTTTTATGATTGTGCTGCAAACAGCAGGCATCAACCTCAGCTCTCTGACTGTATTTGCTGGAGTTATCGGGATTGGTGTAGGTTTCGGGTTACAAAATTTAGCCAGCAACTTTATCAGCGGACTCACGCTACTTGTTGAACAACCAATTAGAGTCGGAGACTTTATCGAAATTGAGAACCTGCTTGGAACTGTAGAAAACATTTCTATTCGTTCCACCATTGTCCGGACACTTAATGGTGTTGTCGTCATCGTTCCTAATATTCGTTTTGTCGAAAATCATATTATTAACTGGAGTTATAAAGATTCTAATTGTCGCATTCATCTTCCAATTGGCGTGGCATATGGTAGCGATCCGGTATTAGTTACCGAGGCACTTTTAGCCGCCGCCCGCATGGAAACTGGCGTTTTATCTTCTCCTCCTCCCAAAGTTTGGTTTAAAGCTTTCGGAGAAAGTTCTTTAGATTTTGAACTGGTACTTTGGATCGACCAGCCACAAAATAGCGATCCAATTAAAAGTTCTTTAAACTTTTTGATTGAGCATGAATTTCGCTATCGAGGCATTGAGATTCCTTTTCCCCAGAGGGATGTAACAATCCGAAATCTAGAAAAATTAGAAAGTTTGTTTCAAAAACATAACGCCGCAGATGTTTCCAATGGCATCAACTCCCAGAATGGCGCGATCGCACCCAACAACAAGCTAGTTTCAAAATCTCCTGACAATTGGACGCTACGCGATTTGTTGCGGCGCGTGGCATACTTTGAAGGGTGTAGTGATTTAGAATTGCGGCAATTAATTGAATACGGGTATCGGCAACTTTTTCCAAATGGACAAGTTGTATGTCAAGAGAATGAACCAGGCGATTCATTCTACATTATTCTCACCGGGTCTGTAGAAGTTTTTTCCCAAAAAGCAGAGAAATATATTGCCACGCTTCACCAAGGCGAATTTTTTGGGGAAATGTCTTTGCTGATGGGAACTCCTCGTTCAGCTACAGTTCGCACTTTGGAAGATTCAATTTTATTTGTAGTAGATCGCCACGATTTACAGAAACTTTTGGTAGATCATCGAGAATTAGCCGATCAGATTGCTCAAAAATTATCTGAAAGGCAACAGGCGCTAAGAGATTTAGGATTACTCGCTGAAGGAATCACAGAACCGACTCCTTTTATTCGGATACGTCAACGAATTCAAAACCTTTTTGGTATTTGATTTTAGTTTGTGTTTCTTGTCTTTTATTAAAAATAGCGTTTACCTTTATCCAGTCTAAGTTTTAGTTAGTATAGCAGCGCTTTTAACCAAAATTTAATTTCTTTTTCATCTAAAGATAAATTAATTTTAATCTAAACATAATTTTTTATTATAAATTCTTAACCCTGAACAGGTATTCTATCCGAGGTTAGATTTAGAGCGCACTTAGGGTTACGGAGAGAAGGATATGGCAGCCAACGAAGTAAAGTTTAAGCTTAACCGCTTGACAGCAATAGGTACTGCGGCAATCACAGCTGCAACAATTGCTTTATCAGTATCTGCGGTTAAGTCCCAAAGTCCAGCAACAATTAAGATTGACGGTTCCAGCACGGTTTTCCCGATTACTGAAGCCGTAGCCGAAGAGTTTCAGAAGTCAAGAAGAGGCGCAGTAAGAGTTACAGTTGGCGTTTCCGGTACTGGCGGCGGCTTCAAAAAATTCTGTTCTGGCGAGACAGATATTTCTAACGCCTCGCGTCCCATCAGCACCTCAGAAATGGCGGCGTGTAAAGCTGCGGGCGTTCAGTACGTTGAACTGCCAATTGCTTATGATGCCTTAACTGTTGTGGTTAACCCGGCAAACACTTGGGTCAAGAGCCTGACAGTTGCAGAACTCAAGAAAATGTGGGAGCCTGCGGCACAAGGTAAAGTCAAAACTTGGAACCAAGTACGTTCTTCATTCCCCAATGCACCTATAAAGCTATTTGGGCCGGGTGCTAGTTCTGGAACCTTTGATTACTTTACCGAAGCTGTTAACGGCAAAGCCAAAGCCAGCCGGAGTGATTTCACTGCTAGCGAAGATGACAACGTACTCGTACAAGGTGTTAGTCGGGATAAGAACGCGCTGGGATACTTCGGATATGCCTACTACGACGAAAACAAGAGCAAGTTGAAGGCAGTACCAATTGATAGCGGCAAAGGTCCCGTGTCCCCATCTGCCCAGGCGGTGCAGAATGGAACTTACACTCCCTTGTCTCGGCCTATGTTTATTTACGTCAGCTCTAAATCCATTAACAAGCCAGAGGTGCAGCAGTTTGTACAGTATTACATAGGTAATGCTGGTAAGTTTGCTCGTGAAGTGAAGTATGTTGCTCTGCCAGCGCAGGCATATACACTTGCTTCTAATCACTTCAAAAACAAAAAGTTTGGTACAGTGTTTGCAGGCGATACAAAAACCGGACTGCGGATTGAACAACTGCTACAGCTCGAAGCTAAACAGTAATAGGCAATAAAAAGGAAAAAGGCAAAAAAGATTAAGATTTTTTACCTTTTTCCTTCTAGAAGCCCAGCCCACAAAGCTTCTCAAATTAACATCCATAGTTAGCCCAATTATGACAGAAAGACCGCTGCAACTACCTTCTAAACAGGCTCAATTATCGTCAAAGCTAGTACGCGACTTGCGGGAAAAGGCAATTGAGTTTGTGTTATTTTTGGCGGCGCTTTCCTCGGTAGGAGTTACCTTTGCAATTATCGGCATCTTAATTGAAGAATCTTTCCTATTTTTCCAGAAAGTATCTATAGTAGAATTCCTCACCAGCACCACCTGGTCGCCTTTGATTGCCGACGCAGATGGAAAATTTAACTACGGGATATTGCCCCTAATTTCAGGAACTTTAGTTACTACAGCAGTGGCGTTGTTACTAGCAGTGCCGCTGGGTACTATTGCAGCTATTTATCTGAGCGAATTTGCTAAACCGCGAGTGCGAGAGGTGGTTAAACCAGCCTTAGAATTACTGGCAGGCATTCCGACAGTTGTTTACGGTTATTTTGCATTTTTGTTCGTCACCCCGTTGTTGCAGAAGGTGTATCCCGATTTGCCTGGTTTTAATATGTTGAGCGCTGGGCTAGTGATCGGCGTAATGATTATTCCTTATGTCAGTTCTCTGAGTGAAGATGCCATGCGTGCGGTACCTGTGCATTTACGCGAGGGTTCCTATGCAATGGGGGCCACGCGCTTGCAGACGGCGTTGCGAGTTGTATTACCAGCTGCTATTTCCGGGATATCGGCCGCGTACATTTTGGGAATTTCGCGTGCCGTCGGCGAAACAATGGTGGTAGCGATCGCAGCTGGGGGTCAGCCTAATCTTACCTGGAACCCGACAGAACCAGCACAGACAATTACCGCCTACATCGTGGCAGTAAGTCTCGGCGACCTACCTTATGGCAGCTTGGAATATGAAACCATATTTGCAGCTGGATTAACCCTAGTGCTGATGACCCTAGTTTTCAACATTGGCGGTCATTTCTTGAGAAAACGCTACCGAGAAATTTACTAAGTTAGTTATTAATAAGTTAATAATCAATGACTAGCTAATAAATAATGACAAATCTACAAGAGATACGCTCCATTATCGCCAAGAGCAAGCGTTGGGACTTGGCTTTCCAAATCGTCGGGTTGCTGTCGATGTTATTTGGAATTGTCACTCTGATGGCGTTGGTGCTTAACTTAATGCACGACGGTTTACCGCGCCTTGATTGGCAATTTATCACCTCTTTTCCCAGCCGCAAAGCGGAAGAAGCAGGCATCCTTTCTGCGTGGGTGGGAAGCGCCCTAGTAATGTTGGTAACTGCTGCAACTTCAATTCCAGTAGGTATAGCAGCAGGCATTTATTTAGAAGAATATGCCAAGAAAGGTTGGCTTTCCGACTTCATCGAAATCAATGTCACCAACTTGGCGGGAGTTCCCTCCATTGTCTACGGACTGTTAGCTTTAGGCTTGTTCGTGTATAGATTTAAGTTGGGAGAAAGCGTTCTCACCGCCGGATTAACTCTGGCACTGTTGGTTTTGCCGATAGTAATTGTGACAACTCGCGAAGCTCTCCGCGCCATTCCTAATAGTATTCGCGAAGCTGCCTACGCAGTTGGTGCCAGCAAGTGGCAGGTGATCTGGGATCATGTTTTGCGTTACTCAACTGGCACAATACTTACTGGTATAATTGTGGGCTTAGCACGAGCCATTGGCGAGACTGCTCCCCTAGTTACCATTGGCGCTCTTACCTTCATCTCGTTTTTGCCAGAACCCCCAATTCAAGGACAGTTTCCTTTCATTTCTTTTAAGTGGTTGCTGGCACCCTTCACAGTTTTGCCCATTCAAATGTTTGATTGGGTATCCCGTCCCCAGGAAGAATTTCAAGTTAATGCAGCGGCGGCGGGTATCGTCCTAGTTATTATGACACTAGCTATGAATGGTGTAGCAATTTTTCTGCGCTATCGTTTACGCAAAGATATCAAATGGTAGAAAAAATCGAAACCAACCAATCTCCTTCAAATTCAGCCAAAAATATTAAAGCTGAGGTTAATAACCTAAATTTTTATTATGGCGGTACTGTCCACGCACTGAAAAATATTAACCTGCCAGTCAGTGACAAACAGGTGACAGCGCTAATTGGCCCTTCCGGATGTGGCAAAACCACTTTGTTGCGGTGTTTCAATCGGATGCACGACCTTTACCCCGGAAATCGTTACGAAGGGGAAATCCGTCTGGATAGCGATGGTATTAATATTCTTAGTCGTAAAGTTGACCCGATTGAAGTTCGGATGCGGATTAGTATGGTGTTTCAAAGACCTAATCCATTTCCTAAGTCAATCTACGAAAATGTGGCTTATGGTTTGCGGGTGCGGGGTATATCAAAGCGTAGCCTTATTGATGAAAAAGTAGAGCAAGCTTTGCGTAGTGCTGCGCTTTGGGAGGAAGTAAAAAATCGCTTAAATGACTTAGCTTTTAACCTTTCCGGCGGTCAACAGCAGCGGTTGTGTATTGCCCGTGCTTTGGCAACTGAGCCTGAAATTATTCTCTTTGATGAACCGACATCGGCGTTAGACCCGATTGCTACTGGCAGCATTGAAGAATTAATTGCTGAGTTGAAAAAACAGGTGACAATTCTAATAGTGACTCACAGTATGCAGCAGGCAGCTCGTGTTTCTGACTATACAGCGTTTATGTACTTGGGGGAGTTGGTAGAGTTTGACGATACGAAGACTATTTTTGCTCAGCCTGCAAAGAAGCAGACAGCAGACTATGTAAACGGACGATTTGGCTAAGTTTAATCTTTGTTAAGAGTTTCTTAACTGGGAATGCCTATTTGTCAGGCTCTGTCTTATATTAATTTATAGGAGACAGAGCCTCGAATACTTGCGTTAAGAGTTTCTGGCTCTTAACGAGAAATGCTGAGTGTCGTATTTTTATTGTGACCAATTTATTTAGCGATCGCAACTCGATATGACTTCCCTGAATTCTCTACCTTAAAAGCACTACACGACTGCAAAAACTTTAGGAAGTTACCATCCATCTTCAATTGCTTCATTATGGCGCTTATCGTTACCCCATATTGCTTGTGAAATTCACTTCCTAAACTTTCGATGGGAATAGGCAAGTTGTGAGATGTATTAGTTAAGGAGTTCAGAAGATTTATTAATACCTGTTCCAAAACAACTTGCGAGTTAATCGTAGATATAGAGTTTTGGGCAAGTTCCACAAACTCATCTTTACCAATATTCTGAACTTTCAACCCCTGGCATGACTGTAAAAATTTACTTAAGCTTGAGCCTAGTCCTAATTTTTTAAGAACTTCAGTTGCAGATTTGTTATATACAGCTCTAAAACCTGTACCCAAATGTGATAAGGAAATTTTAGACTCTGGAGACTTCGTTTTTATACTACCCAAAATTCCTATAAGCGCCTGTTCTAATTGTTCCTTAGAGTTAATAGTATGTAAAGGTTTTATGTCAGTTTTAACATCTGTTGGAAAGGCAGTATTATTACTGTCATTACTGGCTACACTTCTAGGAGCAATTGTCTCAAATAGCGTTACATATAATTCAGACTGCTCTGGGGGTTGATGAACAACAAAATCCGATGGATTGTTTATAAAAATATCTCTAGCTCTCTTACCCGGAAGATGAGCCGCGACAACTTGGCTGATAGTAATTTTGTGTAACTCCAGAAACAAAGCAGAGATTCTAGATAGCTTAATCCACTGATTTCCGGTACGTTCTTGCTCAGTTTTAATCAGTAATTGGAGATGAGTAATACATTGAACTAAGGTTGGGATTTCAGGTAGCTTTTTGGGGGGATAAGTCTCAGTTTTACCATTTTTGTAGTTAGATATCGTTAAATTTTCTCCCTGCCGCCAAACGCGATATACGTTTAATCCAGTTTTTAGAAGGTGGTTACAAAGGTTGGTCATCACTTTGTCTGAGGAGCAAACTAAAACTTCTCTGGCTTTGGGATAATGTTCATGAATTGACAAGCCAACTGCGATCATTTTCCCATCAGCATTGTCTCGGCCAGCGGGAACGTGAATCAAGTCATAGCCACGCTCATGAAGTTCAGCATCTAGCTTGCCCAGATGCCGCCAATTTGCAAAGGCAATTTTAACTTGAATAGGATAGGTGCAAACTGTTGTTAAGAAATTTTCGGTTTCGGTGTCGAGTTGCAAGTTTTCTGTATCCAGAAGTAAGATAGCGATCGCTTTTGGCGTATGCGCGTCAGCGCTGCTGGCGTTAGGGGTATCGTGGACATTAGTGCTGTTCGCTCCCGCGGCTTGTTGCATTACACTATTGTTTGGACTCTGGCTCATATGACGAATTTTTGCCAGTAAGTTACTGTAAATCGGCAACTCTAAACAGCGCCCAATTAGCAGAACTTGCAGAAATTTCTGTACCGTTTTAATCAGTGTATCCCTGTCTTGTGCTTTACTGAGTTCTGCTTCCAACTTCCGCAGGAATGCAGACTGATAACGAGTATCGCTCCAAGGAGCATTCCTGTACTTTTCGCTGAGTAATTCAGGTTCGTGCTGCTGGATAGAAATAATCGCTTGGTAGACACAGAGGCTGATTTGGTGGATAACAGCAGAATCATTTGCTGCCCGCAAGCTGGGATTATCTGGCATAGCTGTTCACAAGATATATCCCATAATAAAAGATGAAGATTCACATATCTTAAACATGGCCAGAGACCTGCGGGGATTCATCAAACTACTGGAAGAAAGGGGACAATTACGGCGAATTTCAGCCTTAGTTGACCCAGATATGGAAATTGCGGAGATTTCCAACCGGATGTTACAACGGGGTGGCCCCGGACTGCTATTTGAAAATGTCAAAGGGGCTGACTATCCGGTGGCGGTGAACCTGATGGGTACAGTTGAGCGGATTTGCTGGGCGATGAATATGCAGCATCCGTTGGAGTTGGAGGAACTGGGCAAAAAGCTGAGTATGCTGCAACAGCCGAAGCCACCGAAGAAGATTTCTCAGGCGGTGGAGTTTGGCAAGCTGCTGTTTGATGTGCTGAAGGCAAAACCGGGACGCGATTTTTTCCCGGCGTGTCATCAAGTGGTAATCCAAGGCGATGATTTGGATTTGAATAGATTGCCGTTGATTCGTCCTTATTCGGGGGATGCTGGAAAGATTATCACGCTGGGGCTGGTAATTACGAAGGATTGCGAGACGGGTACGCCGAATGTGGGCGTTTATCGCCTGCAACTGCAATCTCGCAACACGATGACGGTGCATTGGCTATCGGTGCGGGGCGGTGCGAGACATTTACGCAAGGCGGCGGAACAGGGGAAGAAATTGGAGGTTGCGATCGCGCTTGGTGTTGACCCTCTGATCATCATGGCTGCGGCAACACCGATTCCAGTAGATTTATCAGAATGGCTGTTTGCGGGACTCTACGGCGGTTCTGGGGTGCAGTTGGCGAAGTGTAAGACGGTGGATTTAGAAGTGCCAGCCGACTCGGAATTTGTCCTAGAAGGCACGATTACACCGGGGGAAGTGCTGTCAGATGGCC
Source organism: Trichocoleus sp. FACHB-6 (assembly GCF_014695815.1). Classification (NCBI taxonomy): domain Bacteria; kingdom Bacillati; phylum Cyanobacteriota; class Cyanophyceae; order Leptolyngbyales; family Trichocoleusaceae; genus Trichocoleus; species Trichocoleus sp. FACHB-6. The sequence goes on along the minus strand of NZ_JACJOY010000041.1, from coordinate 15,248 downwards.
CTTTTGGCGATCATATGGGCTATTACGGCGGCGTAGAGGATTCGCCGTTGATTCGCTTCCAGTGCATGACGCACCGCAAAGATCCAATGTATATGACAACTTTTAGCGGTCGTCCGCCGAAAGAAGAAGCGATGATGGCGATCGCGCTGAACCGCATCTACACGCCGATTTTACGACAACAAGTGTCAGAGATTGTTGATTTCTTCCTCCCAATGGAAGCGCTGAGTTATAAGGCGGCAATTATATCCATTGATAAGGCATATCCGGGACAAGCGAGACGGGCAGCCTTAGCTTTTTGGAGTGCTTTACCTCAGTTTACTTACACCAAGTTTGTGATTGTGGTGGATAAAGACATTAACATCAGAGATCCGCGTCAAGTTGTATGGGCAATTAGTTCCAAAGTTGACCCGGTGCGAGATGTTTTTATTCTGCCCAATACGCCTTTTGATACTTTGGATTTTGCCAGCGAAAAGATTGGTTTAGGTGGAAGAATGGGGATTGATGCGACTACGAAGATTCCTCCAGAAACCGAACATGAATGGGGCGAACCTTTGGAATCCGATCCAGATGTTGCCGCGATGGTGGAACGACGCTGGGCAGAGTATGGTTTAGCCGACTTGCAATTAGGAGAAGTTGATCCGAAATTGTTTGGCTACGATATGAAGTAATTATTTGGCACCAGTACCAACGCTGGTGTTAAATAATTGGGAAACTTATGGCTAAAAAGACAAGGAAGACAGCATCAAAGCTAGTCGCCGGATTAGCACTCGGTAGCATTAGCTGGATTATCAATACTGGCGCGGCTAATCTTAGCGTATTAGCGCAACCAGCTAATGAAAAAAAGTGCGATATTTCTGCCATCGTCATTGACAAAGATCCGCAAGGTTTAAATGTACGTAGTGGCCCAGGTACCAGTAGCCGAATTCTGGGAAAAATTCCCACATACGAGTCAGTTGATATCATCGCTTCGTCGGGAAATTGGGTAAAAATTAGGAAGGATTATAGCGACGGCTTTCGAGGAACTGGCTGGGTGTTTTTGCCCATGTTAGGCACCGCAACAAGGGGCTATGAAACGAATGGCGTTAATCTTTATGCCAGTCCCAGTCAGCAAAGCCGAAAAATCGGACGAGTTCCACGTAGAACCGATGTCAAACTATTAGGCTGTCAGGGACAATGGGCGCAGATTGAATATCGAGGTGTTAAGGGTTGGCTGAAAAGTGACGATCAATGTGGCGTAGGCACCACCTGTTCTTAATTGTTTTGCATTGAGAAGATTTGACGCAAAACTGTTTGGCTATGATATAACGTAGAACCCCATTGCCAGCCTCTCCCCGCTCTTTGTGGAGGGGCTAAGATATTAGTCTCAAATTTTTAGTTTTTAGATACTTTTATGCCTTCTCCACTTCCGGGTATGAATCCCTATTTAGAACATTCTGATTTTTGGTCTGGAATATATCACTTGCTAATTAGCAAACTTTTGCAGTTGTTGGCTCCCCAGGAAAAACGCACCTAAAAATTATTGATTTGTACCTGGCAAACGACATCAAATTTACTTCTCCCGGTTTTAAGAAGAAATCTCGAACTCTAACTGATGACTTTTGAGAAAGTTGTGAGTGAAATGGTCAACAAGATTTGTGTCGCTGAGTTCTAAGTTGTAGAAATCTACAAATTCATGTTCAAAATATGGGCCAGCGTGCCAAGTTCCTATTTCTAATTTGATGAAACAATTACCGGGAATGCGGAAAGCTGCAATGTCTTCTAATGCGGGTTCGTCAGTATCATTATTAGGAGGGGCAACGGCGATTAGCCAGTCTTTTCCTTCGAGGGAACCTAAACATTGAGTGCATTGGGTGTGGCGTGTGATTGTGTGAAATTTGCGCCCTTTGTGGTGCAGTCGCATGATGTAAAAGCGGGGGATTCCATTTTGAAGGTCTAGTTGGGCATCTTCGGTGTCGTAGTTTTTGCCGTCAACACTGGCAGAGATTACTTGACCGTAGGGGCGGAAATTTTCTGATGTTATTAATTGTGCTTGTAGTTGTTGGATTGTTTTTGATGTGTTCATATTAAGTAAAGATAAACTAACCGCAGAGGCGGCGGCGGCGAAAACGCAGAGAAAAGAGAATTTTTAAGAAATGATGGGGTTTATTCTGGTTTGAGTTTGCTGGGAATTATTCAGGCTTGTTTTTCGTCATCTGAGGGTCTAGTGTACCACCAAGCCCAGGCGATTAGGACTGCTTGAAAGGGAAGTCTTGCTGCTTGAAACCAGGGGGAATTTGGTATGTTTGGAAGCTGGATTTGGTTAACTGCCATGTTGATGTTGGCTGGGAAAACGAAGATGAAAAGAGTAAGTAATCCCCAAGCCGCAGCATGACTGACGGGGGGAATTAATAGTCCGATACCACCTAATATTTCAAAGAAGCCGCTGATATAGACGAGTGACAGAGGGTAAGGTAGTTCGGCGGGGATGAGTTTTGCAAATATGTTTGGGATGACAAAGTGCAGCACTCCGACAAAAATGATACAGGCGGCGAGGATGATTCGCAAAAGTTCTTTGTTCTTTTTGATGAGTTCCATTTGAACCTATACAGACTGATTATTATAAAATACTGACAAATTTTGTCTATTTTTTTAGTTTCTGCGTGAAATTTCCCTTTTTCTTGAATCAAGATTCGGAAAATTTGGTTGCAAATCCTCCAAAATAAGAAAATATCTCTTACCCTCATGGAGGCTAGCCAGATGACTGCAACTTCTATACCATCAATAGACTGGGATGCTCTGTCATCTGAGCTGACGGGGATAGAAATCATTACTGATGCTACCCAAGTCGCGAAACTTTCCCAAGATTACTACACGTTCAGCCCGGTGTTGCAAAACTTGTTGAGTGGGAAAACGGGGAATTTAGTTGCCCGTCCGGTTACTGAGGCGCAAGTGTTACAAGTGGCAGCAGCTTGTGTTAAGCATAAAGTGCCGCTGACGGTGCGGGGTGCGGGTACGGGGAATTATGGTCAGTGCGTACCTCTGGAAGGTGGGGTAATTTTGGATACTACGCGGTTGAATGAGATTCGCTGGATTAAACCGGGTTTGGCGTGTGTAGAGCCTGGGGTGAAGCTGGCGGCGTTGGATAAACAGGCACGGGAAGCGGGGTGGGAAATGCGAATGGCACCTTCAACTTACCGCACGGCGACAGTTGGAGGGTTTATTGGCGGTGGGAGTGGGGGAATTGGTTCGATTACTTACGGACAGTTGCGCGATCGCGGTAATCTCCATGCTGTTAGAGTGGTGACGATGGAAGATGTACCGCGTGTAATTGAGTTACGTGGCGATGAAGTCCAAAAGGTAAATCACGCCTACGGGACGAATGGGATTATCACTGAGTTAGAAATTCCCCTTGGCCCTGCTTATGCTTGGGCAGAATTAATCGTCACTTTTGATGATTTTATGACAGCTGCTCGCTTTGGTCAAAGTCTGGGTGATGCTGATGGTTTGATTAAGAAATTAATTTGTATCTGTGCTGCGCCAATTCCATCTTACTTTGCTGCTTTACGCAATCAGATTCCTGAAAATAGTCACTGTGCTTTATTGATGGTGGCAGAATGTTGTCTGGAACCGTTGCAAGGTTTAATTCGGGAATATGGCGGTAAAATTTGTTATGAAAAATCTGCAAAAGAAGCGAGTAAAGGCACTTCTTTAGCAGAGTTCACTTGGAATCATACTACTTTACACGCTCGTAGTGTTGACCCGACACTCACTTATTTACAAACTTTATTTCCAGCAGATAAAAGTCTGAAGTTGGTGGAGCATATGTATCATCATTTTGGCGAGGAAGTGATGATGCACTTGGAATTCCTTCGGGTGAATGGTACTGCTATCCCTGCTGCTTTGCAAATTGTTCGCTATACGACTGAGGAAAGGTTGAAGGAAATTATTCGTTATCACGAGGAACAGGGGGCGTTTATTGCTAATCCTCACACTTATATTTTGGAGGATGGAGGAAGAAAAAGTATTGATCCGGTGCAGTTGCAGTTTAAGGAGATGGTTGATCCTTATGGGTTGTTGAATCCAGGTAAGATGAAGGCTTGGGGAGAAAGGAAATAAACCGCATTGGTGGAGCCTGGGCGTTAGCGCTTAGACGCATTAGCGAAGCCATGCGCGTAAGCGCTATAGAGCGAGAAGGAAAGATGGAAGGAATAGAATTTATAAGCAGAATGAAATAGTTAAAAGATTATTGTCGTTTATCTCAACAATGATGCACAATTTTATTCCTCCTGAGCGGTTTTTTCCTTATCTGAGTTGGACTGATATCCAAGGGATGCCGGATAAGGAAAATGTGGTAATTATTCAGCCTGTGGGTGCTATTGAGCAACATGGCCCTCATCTGCCGATTATTGTGGATTCGGCTATTGGTGTGGCTGTGGTTGGTAAGGCTTTGGCAAAGTTAGATTCAGAGATTCCTGCATACGCTTTACCGCCTTTGTATTATGGGAAATCAAACGAACATTGGCATTTTCCGGGGACGATTACTTTAAGTGCGGAGACACTTTTGGCTGTTTTAAAGGAGATGGCTGATAGTGTTTATCGGGCCGGTTTTCGGAAGTTGGTGTTGATGAATTCTCATGGGGGACAACCGCAGGTAATGGAAATTGCGGCGCGGGATTTGCATCAGCAATATGAAGATTTTCTGGTGTTTCCGTTATTTACTTGGCGGGTTCCGCACGTTGCTAAGGAGTTACTGACTCCGAAAGAATTGGAATTTGGTATTCATGCGGGAGATGCGGAAACAAGTCTGCTGCTGTCTATTTTGCCGGAACAAGTGAAGATGGAAAAGGCAGTTGCTGAGTATCCGCAAGGTTTACCGGAAGATAGTTTGTTGAGTATGGAGGGAAAGTTACCTTTTGCTTGGGTGACGCGAGACTTAAGTCGAAGTGGGGTTTTGGGAGATCCGACGACGGCGACTAAAGAAAAGGGCGATCGCTTGTTAGAATCGGTCTCTGATGGCTGGGTACAAGTTATCAAAGATATCTACAAGTTCCGTCAGCCGCGTTGTAAAACTTAAGGCAAGTTATTTCACCCAGTCAGGTGAATCAAACAGGTGAAGGCTATACCTATGGCTAGAGGCTAATTTGAGATTAATCCAACCAAGTCTCAATACCTCAGCTATGAAAACTTTCTTAAACTATTCTGCCTTATTATCTGCTCTAGCTTTGTGTGGTGCTTTGCCCTTAGCTTCCCCAACTTTTGCGTTTGATAGAGACTCCATACAAAATCTCAACCAGAGACAAAATAACGACGCTTTGCTGGCGCAGTGGCGAGACACTTATCGCCCTAGCGGACAAGTGCAGCAACTGTTAAACCGCATAGAAAGCCGTACTGATAGGTTTCGTGAAAACCTCGATAGGGCGCTTGACGAAAGCCGTTTCAATGGTTCCGATCGGGAAGATGAAATCAATCAGTATGTCAGAGATTTTGAAGTAGCAACAAATCGCTTGCGCGATCGCTATTACAATGGTCAATATGTTGCTGCCGATCTTCAGGAAGTGGTGCGACGGGCAAACAGAATAGACAATTTCATGCGTCGCCAACGCTTAGGCTTGGGTGCTGAACGCGACTGGGCTGCTATCCGTCTGGATTTGAATCAGCTAGGACGTATTACAAACGGCGTAACCAGGCGCTATTACCCAGATCGTAGTTATTAAAGTCTCCCGTTGCAGATAATTGCGATCACCATTCCTAGTAGTTGTAAATTAACTTGTTAAAAGTTGATGATTTGAGAATAGGGCAATATGCGCGATCGCTCTGTTTTTTCCTCTACTTTCTCTCCTTAGCAAGCGTTGGGGCAATTCATAAATTGCCCCGACTTCTAACTCTAACGCCCAACGGTAAGCGGTTGCTTGGTGAAAACAGCATTACCCGTTTCTACATCAAACCAGTGAATAAATTGGGGAGGAAGTGTCAACGTTACATCCTCCCCACTCAACTGCTGATCTGGCGGTAACAAAGCCCGAATGGTGACTGCTTCTGTCTGCGAAGCTTCAACGCGGACGCTAATTAAATTGTGCATTCCCAAGTTTTCTACTAAATACACTCGTCCCCGAATTGTTTGTCTATCTTCCGGTTGGGCAATGAGTACATTTTCTGGACGAATACCCAGCACAATTTGCGGCGGCGTAGTTGGAATTTCCGGCAACGGTATTCTGAAACTACCCAAGATTGCGGAATTTCCCTGGCAAGGAACAGTGAGCAAATTCATCTGCGGGCTGCCAACAAAACCAGCAACAAATTGATTCGCCGGATTGTTATAAATGCGGTGCGGCGGGTCAAGTTGCTGTACGTCACCCTTATTAAGAACAGCCACTTTCGTAGAAAGCGTCATGGCTTCTGTTTGGTCGTGGGTGACATAAACAACTGGGACTTTTTGAGCTGCAAATAGTTGCTTAATTTCCGCCCTGACTTTTTCTCGCAACAGCGCATCTAAGTTACTCAGCGGTTCATCTAATAAGAATACATCTGGGCTACGTACCAGGGCGCGTGCTAGAGCAACCCGTTGCCTTTGTCCTCCAGACATTTGACCGGGTTTGCGGTTCATTAACTCGTCTAATCCCAAGACTCGCGACGCTTCTGCTACTCGTTCTTTGATTTCTGCGGATGGAGTTTTTTTCAGTCTAAGTCCAGAAGCAATGTTTTCGTAAACAGTTAAGTGTGGATAAAGGGCATAGCTTTGAAACACCATCGCAATATTGCGATCGCCTGGTCGTTTATTCGTAACATCCACGTCCCCGATAGTTACTCGACCGCGAGTGGGTTCCTCCAAACCTGCAATTAGTCGGAGTATGGTAGATTTACCACACCCGGAAGGGCCTAGTAAGGTGAGAAATTCACCATCTTCTACACTCAAGCTAACGTCTTTAACTGGGATGACTTTAGGAGTATAGGTTTTATTTAAGTTTCTGAGTTCTAGTTTAGCCATTTTCGATTTTGGATTTTGGATTAAAAAACTTTAGATGGAACCTCTCCACAACCCCTCCCCTAGTAGGGGAGGGGCTTTCCTCGTTCCCAGTCAGATGCTGGAAACGAGACCGGACGAGGCTCCAGCCTCGTGTTAACCTTTCACCGCACCAGCTGTTAAACCTTGGACAATCTTGCGCTGGAAGAACAAAACCAGTAAGACGAGGGGCAATGTTCCCAAGACAGTAGCAGCAGCGATCGCTCCATAGGGAATTTCAAAGGCCGAGGAACCGCCTAGCTGTGCAGCTGCAACGGGGATTGTCTTCATATCTTCGCGGGTGATGAAAGTGAGGGCGAAAATAAACTCGTTCCAGGCAAAAATAAAGGTCAGAATTCCCGTTGTCACCAGTGCAGGTAATGTCATTGGTAACACGATTTGTGTTAGCATTTGCCAAGTATTATAACCATCAACCTTAGCCGCGTCTTCCAAATCTTTTGGTAATTGCTCAAAAAAGCTTCGCAGCACCAAAATTGTTAAAGGTAGATTAATTGCCGTATAGGGAATAATCAGCGCTAGATAGTTATTTGCTAGTCGCAGCCCTTGGATAATTTCCAACAGCCCCAAGAATAAAAGAATTCCTGGGAATAAGGTGACAATAAGGACACCTGCAAGAATAACTTTTGCACCCCAAGGGCGCAATCTTGCCAGCGCGTAGGCGGCGGGCGCTCCGATTAATAAAGCGAGAGCTGTGGAAGTAATCGACACGAAGGCACTATTTAAAATGTATCGCCAAAACGGGCGACGGACGAACAATTCAATGTAGTGATGCAGGGTATATCGAGTGGGAAAATAAACCGTGGGAACGGCGACAATATCTTCGTTAACCTTAACTGAAGTCAGCAATTGCCACAAAACGGGGGCTAGAGAGAATAGCACTACAAAAGCAACTACTATGGGTATGAAGATTTTTTTCCAGGGAATTTTTACTCCTCCGGTTGGAGTTGGCGTTGGAGTCGTTTTTCGTTCTTGGTGAATTACAGTCATGTCTATTTTGGATTTTTATTTAATAAATGCTATTAAGCTAATCCAGAAGTTTTGGCACGGGATCTAGTTAGCAAGAAACTAGCGATCGCTACCGCTAAAATTAGCAACAAAAATGTCACTACCACCAACGCTGCACCATAACCAAAATCTAAGTAGCGCATCACAGTAGAATAAATGTAGAGCGATACCACTTCAGTCGCACCCCCAGGGCCACCACCTGTCATTACTGCAATCAAATCGAAGATTCCGAAAGCTTGAGCAAACCGAAATAATAAGGCGATCAAAATTTGTGGCAGCAGCAGCGGTAGAGTAATTCTGGTAAAGTTTTGCCAGGGCGTCGCTCCATCAATTGAATGCGCTTCGTAGAGGTCTGGCGAAATAGATTGTAACCCAGCCAGCAGCAGAATACTAATGAATGGTGTGGTTTTCCAAACATCAGCAAAAATAACTGCCATCATTGCCAGCGTCGGGTCGCCCAGCCAGTTAATCCCAGTCTTAATTAGACCCAACCGCAGTAGAATATCGTTAACAACTCCAAATTGGTCGTTAAAAATCCAAGCCCAGGCAAGACCAATTAAAGCAGTCGGTAAAGCCCAAGGTAAGATAGCGGTGGTTCTTACTAAGCCTCGCCCCAGAAATTTCTGATTCAGAACTAGCGCGATCGCCATTCCTAATAGTAACTCGAAGAAAACTGATGCAGACGTGAAGATTGTCGTCGTCCAAAAACTCTGCCAGAAACGGCCATCGCCCGCCATCCGCGCATAGTTAGCAAAACCAGAGAAAACGGGTTTCAACTCGGTTCCCAGATTTTCCGTAAACAAACTCAACCAAAATGCTCGCCCAATTGGGTAAGCATAGACAAACAAAAGCAGCAGCAATGCTGGTAGTAATAAAATCCAACTTGTTCGTTGTTCCCGCCCTCGAATTGTATCCATCTTATTTTTGCCTTTCTCTATTAGTAGTTGAGGTACGACCAACTAAAGTTCGCTGCTTTCCGTGCTTTGTTGGGTTTCACATTCGTTCTATTAGTAGGTTGGGTTGAGGTACGACCAACTAAAGTTCGCTGCTTTTCGTGCTTTGTTGGGTTTCACATTCGTTCAACCTAACCTACTAGCGCGACAAGCTTAATTTGCTGGGTTTGCTGAGGGCTAAAAAGCTCGAAATGTAACCTTTTCCACATTTGTTCAACCCAGCATTTTAGCCTAGACGCGCTACTACAATCTTTTAGCTTTTGCCTTGTACTAGCAGTTGCCGCGTTTCATTAGCTGCGGATTTCATCGCTGTTTCTGGAGTCATGCGATTAGTTAGTGCGGCGCTAAGATAGCGTTGCAAAATATCTGACACTTGGGCATACTGAGCAATTGGCGGACGTAAAACTGCTTGCTGTACAACTTCTAGAATTTGTGGGTAGTGAGCGTATTTAGCAACGATTTCTGGATCTGTAAACAATTCTCTTCGGCTTGGCACATAACCCGCACTCAAAATGAATCGGCGCTGTGCTTCAATACTGGTAAAGTATTGAATTGCTTTCCAAGCTTCTTTGGGATGTTTGGAAGTTTTAGAAATACCTAAACCCCAGCCTCCCAAACAAGCTCCTCCAGTTTGATTAGGAGCATGAACCATTGGTTTAATAGCAATTTTGCCTTTAATTTGTGATGTTTCTTCATTAGCTAAAGGCCAAACATAGGGCCAGCTGCGGAGAAATGCTGATTGACCGCTTTGGAAAAAACGTCGGGTTTCTTCTTCCTGATAAGTTGTTACTCCTGGTGGAGAAACGCCCTCTTGAACTGTGTCTTTGAGGAATGCGATCGCTTGCAAAGTTTCCGGTCTATCCAATCCCACTTCTAGGGTGTCGGGATTAACCCAAAAGCCGCCAAAACCTTCGAGAACTTCCACAAACATTGCCACGAGTCCTTCGTATTGGCGGCCCTGCCAAACGTAGCCCCAATTAACTTTTCCTTGCTGCTGCAAGGCTTTGGAAACTCTCATCAAATCTTGAAACGTTTCTGGTGGTTCCAATCCTGCTTCTTTTAACAAATCTTCCCGATAATAGAGCATCCCCACATCGGAACGAATTGGAATTCGGTACAGTCTGCCTTCGTAACGTCCCCCCTCCACATCTTGTGGCGTAAATGCTGCTAACTCCTCTTGGCTAATTTGATCCGTGAGGTCTCGTAACCACCCAGCAGCGGCAAATTTGGGTGTCCAAATTACGTCCATATTTACTAGATCGTAAGGAGAATCGCCCAAAAGAAAAGCAGAAGTATAGAGGTCTTCGAGTAAATTTGTAGCATTCGGCCCCTCAATAATATTGAGCCGAATGCCAGGATTTTCTGCCTCAAAATCTTTTACCATACCTTGTTGCCAAGGTTGAGCATCGGGGGCTGTCATCAACAAGTTGAGGGTGACTGGCTGCTGAGCCGTCACAATCCAGCTAAATAGTATGACACCCAAGGAAAGAGTTAGGAAAAACAAAAAGCGGCGCAAATATCCTAACCTTCTTAGGATATTTTGCACTATGTTTATTGGCTTGTTATACAACATTGTTAACTGAGTAATCAGAGGTTTTAATCATTAGAAAATGAAAACCCTCAACCTTCCTAATAGCACGCTCTTGTTACTTATAAGTATTGCTTAGTATAATTAAACAAACTTAAACAAAGTTTTCCAGCGTTGGCTATGGGGATGGTTGTGTTTAGAAAACGTGAATGTGCCGGATCGCCGCCTCAGATAAACTGAGACTTTTCTGTAAGTTCTGCTAACAGTGCGAACTGCTTATTGGGATAGATAAAAGTTGATGCAATTTTTCTAATTTAATTCGCCCTTAAACAAGGAGCAACTTTCCTAAGATATAGTAATCTATGTCTAAAGATAATCTCTCAAGAGGTAGAACTAGCACCATACAAAGTGTTATATTTAAGAATAAGTTGTAAAATAATGTTAAGATAAGTAAATATTTTATATTATGTTTACGTAAAAACGCCTAATAACTGTATAGACACGATAACCGCAAATATTCTACAAAAACGAACGATACTCTTCACAGAGGAATTAGAGGTTGAGATCATGAAAAAGTCCTTTATTTCCTGATCTAAAATTTCAGATTTAGCTAAAAGCATAGGAGCTAAGTTTAGCGGGAATCAATTTTTAGGTATTACTTTATTAGGTTTTTGTACAACTAAATTCGATAAGTTATTAGGTATATAAAATATAATATAGTATTATTTGATTTGTGACTTTATAGACAGATATAGATGGCGAAGGGTAAAAAGAGAGATTTTAACAACCGATATAGGATTGCTTGAATATAATATTGCTAACTTGTTCGCCTGATGGGATTAGGCAGCAAGGGAATACAATTGTTGATGTAATAAATCCTTTTTTTTTCTATGGGTACAACACCAGAACAATCTCAAACTGAATATGTAGAACAAATGGCAAAGTTAATAGATTTGCCAATAAAACCAGAATACCTTCCGGGCGTAGGGGAAAACTTTGAGAGAATTGCTGCGATCGCGCAAATTGTCACGGAATTTCCGTTACCGGATACAATTGAAGCGGCACCTGTATTTGAGCCATGAGCAAAGCATATCCTGATGCCACTCAAATTGCTGAGGTAGTGCGGGGACAAGAAGTTTCTGCAAAATCTGTCATTGCTGCTACATTGGCAAGAATTGCCGAAGAAAATCAGACGTTTAATTGTTTTACTACTGTAACTGCTGATACAGCAATGGCAGATGCTTCAAAAATTGATGAAGCGATCGCATTAGGTAAAGATCCGGGTATTCTTGCAGGCGTACCATTCGCCGTAAAAAATCTCTTTGATATCGCTGGGTTGACTACTTTAGCGGGTTCAAAAATTAACGCTGAAAATCCTCCAGCCATCAAAGATGCCACAGCCGTTGCTAAACTAAAACAAGCTGGTGCGGTGCTAGTCGGGGCGTTAAATATGGATGAATACGCCTATGGCTTTGTCACCGAAAATAGCCATTATGGTGCTACCCGCAACCCCCACGATACAACCCGCGTTGCTGGCGGTTCTTCTGGAGGTTCGGCGGCGGCTGTTGCTGCTGGGTTAGTTCCCCTGACGTTGGGAAGCGATACTAACGGTTCAATTCGCGTTCCTGCCTCATTGTGCGGTATTTTTGGCTTTAAGCCTACTTACGGGCGATTGTCGCGCTCAGGTGCGGTATTATTTTCCAGTAGCTTCGATCATATTGGCCCTTTTGCGCGTTCTGTGCGCGACATTGCCGCAGTTTTTGATATCCTTCAAGGAGCGGATGAGAGCGATCGCGTTTGTACAAAGCGCCCCCCTCAATTGTGCTTACCGCAATTAAATCAAGGCCTTGAAGGTTTGCGAATTGCTGTTGCTGAAGGTTATTTTGCCAAAGGTGCAGAACTAGAAGCCTTAGAAGCAGTCGCCACAATTGCGAGTGCGTTGGATGTCACCAAATTTGTAACGATACCGGAACCCCATCGCGCCAGGGCAGCAGCTTTTATAATAACAGCAGCAGAAGGCGCTAATTTGCATATGGATTCCTTGCGATCACGTCCTTTTGATTTCGATCCAGCAACACGCGATCGCTTTCTAGCCGGTGCCTTAATTCCCGCAACGTGGTACATTCAAGGGCAAAGGTTTCGACAATGGTATCGCGATCGCGTTCGAGAAATCTTCAAAGAAGTAGATATAATTCTCGCCCCCACAACTCCTTGCTTTGCACCTAAAATTGGTCAACAGAAGATGACAATTGGCGGAGAAGAAGTCTTAGTTCGTCCTAATTTGGGACTATATACTCAACCTCTATCTTTTATCGGATTGCCCGTTTTATCCGTCCCAATCCACCATCCCGATAGACTACCTTTAGGAGTACAAATTATCGCCGCACCTTACAACGAAGCGCTAATTTTACGAGTAGCAGCAGTGTTAGAATCTCAATCAATTATATCAGCACCAGTTGCACAGTAGTTTAACATTTCTTTATCCCCACCCCCGAAATGTGAGGAGTGACGATGGGAATGGAAGGTTCAAACCTTTCATAATCAAGATGTTCAAAACCAGCATTTTCTAACGCTATCCAAGTTTCGCGGGCTGGTTCGCAACCATCAGCCAGAAATTTCCACACCGGGCGAACTCCCTCCTGTACCCGTCTCAACCAAGTACCTTTAGGGGCGGCGACGTGTTCAATAAATAAGAAGCGTCCGCCGGGTTTGAGAACTCGCAAAATTTCTTGTAAAGTAGCCTTTAAATCTGGTACTGAACACAAAACCAACGTACTAACAACTGCATCTACACTGTTATCTTCAGCTTCCAAACGTTCAGCGCTAATCGTGCGGACATCAACGTTATTTAAGCCCACCTTTTCTGCTTCTTTCTGGAGATACGGGTGCATATAGGGATTTGGCTCAATGCCAATCCAACGCATATCTTTGGGATAATAGGGGAAGTTAGCACCAGTTCCAGGGCCAATTTCCAAAACATCCCCGTGCAGGTTTCCGAATAGGTTGCGTTTGCGATCGCAAACCAGTTTCTCGTAACTTGCATTACCTGTAGATAGTAACCAGGCAAATAAACGTTTGTTCCAACAGCAGGGGCAACCTTGCATTTGCAATTCCATAGAAATTTGCGTTCAATCACATTATCTATTATTTTATAAAACAGAGAAATTAGCCAAATACATCTAATAGGGTAAATCTACTGGGTGAATATCATTAAACCACTTGCAAAAGTTGATAAACGCCCTCAGACTAAAGGTATGAGCGCATTTTTGCTACATAAAGATGATGAAAACATACGATTGGATTGTAGTTGGCGGCGGTATTACGGGTGCAACGCTAAGTTACGAACTGGCAAAAAAAGGCTTTTCGGTTCTGTTAATACAACACGCCGCCTCGCAAAATGCCACGCGCTATAGTTATGGTGGGTTAGCATATTGGTCTGGAACAACAGATTTAACACGGCAATTGTGCGCTGAAGGTATCGAAATTCACCGCAATTTATCGGAGGAATTAGACAGCGATACTGAGTTTCGCGAATTAGACTTAATTTTAACAATTGCTGCTGATGATAACCCGGAACAAGTAGCAGCATACGCTCGTTTTGCTATTCCACCGCGCTTACTCAGTGTTGAGGAAGCTTGCGAAATGGAACCGCTACTAAATAAGGATGCGATCGCGTCTGCTTTAACCGTCCGTCACGGTCATATTGAAGCAGAAAAAACTACCTCTGGTTACATCCAAGCCTTTCGCCGTTTTGGGGGTGAAGTTCTTTGCGATCGCGTGGTACAACTCAACAGAGAAGGCGAAAAAATTCTCGGAGTCAAAACAGCAACCGAAACCTATCATGCAGCTAACACCATCATCTGTGCCGGTGGTTTCAGCCGCGCCTTACTAAAAGCAGCTAATATTCCCATCCGGCTATATTTTACCCATGCCGAACTAATCGAAACTGAGCCAGTTGATATACATTTGCGTACACTGGTAATGCCAGCGGATACAACACGATTCCAATTGGAAGCCGAAGCTAGTAAACCCGAACTAGATCATCTATGGAATCAACCCAATAATGAACCAATGCCACCCATTTTAGATGCAGGTGCCATACAGTTTAAAGACGGTAGCTTACGCATCGGACAAATTAGCCGAGTTCTCACCGATCCCAACGCAAAAATTGATGGGGTTGAAAGCGAAGCCAACCTCCGCGCTGCTGTGGGAAAAGTCTTACCTGCCATAGAGAAATTACCGGGAAAGTGGCATCATTGCTTGGTAGCATTTAGTAGCGATCGTCTTCCTCTCATCGGCGCTATTAATAACGTCGAAGGCATCTATATTTTCTCCGGATTCTCCAACCCATTAGTATTCGTACCACCCTTAGCCAAACGCTTTGCGAGTTGGGCAACTGGGCAAGATGACCATATTATCGCCCAGCTATCTCCTCAACGATTGTGATTTAAATAACCATTCCTGTGTCACTGGTGATACTCTTTTTGGTAGATGAATTGCCTCTTAGGGTGAGCCAAGGTTATTGAGTAAACCTTTAAAAGGCAAAATTTATGCAAGCCACTGACAATACACGCGCCGTTAGCAACCTTGAGTACGATTTGCTCACAGTATTACAAAACAAAGCTGAAGCGCTCAAAGCATATGAGACTTATAGAACCCATTTGACATCTTTTACTATCTTGAAGTACAGTTACCGCAAAAGCCGTATCCAGCAGTCATGCCGTACTCTAGCAGCCTAACAGACGAAGAGTGGGAAATCCTT
>NZ_JACJOY010000040.1:0-15270 GCF_014695815.1 Trichocoleus sp. FACHB-6 | reverse complement strand
AATTACTGGGGTAAGCTTTACTCATAACGCTCTCTCAGTGCTGTGTACTACATATTCGCAGCTTACACTGAGTGAGCTTTTTTGCTATCTAACCGACTTTTAAAACATCCTCTTAAATTGTGAGCATTTCCCATCTTTTTACTTCAATTGAGCAATTTGCGACAAAAATTTAGCATCTTTTTGCCCAAGGATTTAGACGCGAAGCGTGCGCTTAGACAGATAAAGATGAAGGAAAGCCACTCATTCACGCTATGCTGGCACTCAAGCTAAATGTGCCACGCAATCAACTCTATGAGCCGAGCGATCGCACTATTTAATCAAGGGTGTGGGGTCGGGAAAACGACAATTACTCAGAACTTGGGCTACCACCTCTCTACACGGGGTCACAAGGTTCTCCTCATCGACCTCGACCCCCAAGCGTCGCTAACGATTTTCATGGGAGTTGACCCTGAGAGTTTGGATAAAACCGTTTATGACGCACATTTCTTAAGCTAGCGCAACGCGCCTCAAATCTACTTGCACCCTGTCTCATAACCCATCTTTTTATCTATGTCCTATAAGAGGATTAATAGATAAGTTATAAGACATTTTTAATGAGAATTGGATATTGCCGGGTTTCATCCAATGACCAAATCTCGAATAACAGATTATTTGTCGTCTTACCAAAATGTTGTCGTTGAGCGTTTCTATCGCTACCAAAGCCTAGATATATTTGGATGAAGAAAAGCTGGAGTTAAGACAATTATGGCTTTAAATGAGGAATCCTTACCGAAGTGTTACTTAGCCCAAAACCCCTACTGTAAAAGATTTGAAAGGTTTTTGGATTAACGGCACTAATGTGTTAATAGCGACAAATAATTTGTTATCTGACAGATGCTGAAGACGACGCAAGTTGAGCGATCGCCCAGTTGACGCTGTGCTACCGTTAAGTTACATTAAATAACGGTTGCCCGATATAAAATCTAGATGCCGAAGATTGTTGACCATGAGCAATATCGCAAAGAGTTGCTCCACAAGTGCTTTGACCTGTTTGCCCAGAAAGGATACGCTTCCATCACAACTCGACAGATTGCTAAAGAGTTGGGCGTATCAACCGGAACACTTTACTACTACTTCCCACGCAAGGAGGATATGTTTGAGCAACTGGTTGAAGAAATGAGTCAAGAGTATTTGCAAATCTTTGCCAGCGAATTAAAAGACGGGCAATCGCGATCAGAGCGCTTTGAGGCACTTGCTAACTTTGCAGTCAAGTATGAAGACCGTTTGATGAAAGAAACCTTTATGATGGTTGACTTTTCTCAGCAGCAGGGCATCGAGGCAGTTCGCAATAACGCTGTTCTTGCACGAATCAGACAACGAAACAAGCAAGCTTTTGCCGACTTCTTTAGAATTCCAGACCCAGCCCTTGCAGACTTTGTGATGATTCAACTTATGGGCTTGATGCTGGCTCGCATGGAAGACAATGACATCCCAATCTTTGAACAGGTAACACTACTTGGAAAGATGTTGATTACTTACCTAGAAGGATGAAGAACCCTATGATCCTGCAACGGCTAAAGCCTCTTAATCGCTGGACGATCGCGCTCATTGTTTCGGGAATTGCTGTCACAGGCGGCTCCCTCTACTACAGCATTTCTGAGTTTGGACAGAAGCCTGCCGAACCTGTGGCACCTACACCCACTATTGAGCCAATCACAGCGTTGGGACGACTAGAACCTGCCTCAGAAGTGGTGCGACTGGCTGCCCCAGCAACGCTAAATAACGATCGCGTTACTCAACTGCTGGTTAAGCGAGGCGATCGCGTTCAGGTCGGTCAAGAGATTGCGATTCTCGATAGTCGCGAAAGGCTACAAACGGCTTTACTTGAGGCGCAGGAGCGAGTTAGCACAGCCCAAGCAAGACTGGCTCAAGTCAAAGCAGGGGCAAAATCTGGGGAAATTGCCGCTCAACAAGCCGAAATTACTCGTCTTGAAGAAGAGCTGCGGGGCGAAATAGCGACTCAATCCGCCATTATTGCTCGGCGGCAATCCGAGGTTAATGTCGCACAGGCAGACTATAACCGCTATCTAGGTTTGTATCGGGAGGGAGCGCTCTCGGCGTCCAACCTTGACCAACGGCGACTCACGTTAGAAACGGCACAGGCACAACTCAACGAAGCTAAAGCCAGTCAGAATCGCACGGCTGACACATTGCGTGCCCAAACCAATCGAGCTAGGGCGACTCTAAACCAGATTGCCGAAGTTCGCCCTGAAGATGTCCGGGTGGCGCAAACCGAGATAAACCAGGCAGTGGCAGCAGTTAAACGGGCTGAGGCTGAGTTGAAGGAGGCAACCATTCGCGCACCGATCGCAGGGCAAGTTTTGGAAGTTTACACTAAAGCCGGTGAGGCGATCGCTGACGAAGGCATTGTTGACTTGGGAAAGACTGACCCAATGGAAGTGGTTGCAGAAATTTACCAGAGTGACATTGCCAAGATTCGCAGCGGTCAATCAGCGATCGTTACTGGTGAAGGGATTTCTGGAGAACTGCGGGGAACGGTTCGCCAAGTCGGGTTGCAAGTCAGCCAGCAAAAAGTCTTCAGCAATCAGCCCGGACAGAACCTCGATCGCCGCGTCATTGAGGTCAGAATTCGCCTCAATTCAAAGGATAGTCAACAAGTGGCAAGCCTAACCAACTTGCAGGTACAGGTCGCCATTCAACCGCAAGTGAGTTTGAAGTAAAAAATAACGGTCGCCCGATATCTAAACTTTGTACTTGCCTGTCATCAGATAAACCTACACCAGGAAATAAGTACTATGCTTCAAGGCACATATCTGATTCTTTGCATTTTGGGAATTGCTTTACCCTACTCCCAATTCATCCCATTTCTACTTGAAAACGGACTTGATTTGGAACGTTTCTTTGAGCAGCTTTTTATCAATCGAATTTCTGCGTTCTTTGGTATGGATGTCCTGGTTTCATCTCTTGTTCTGTGGACATTTGTGTGGTCTGAAGGTTCACGGCTCAAAATGAAAAACCTGTGGATCTACGTCGCCAGTAATTTACTAGTTGGTGTTTCGTTAGCACTACCTCTGTTTCTCCTCCTGCGGCAACGCAAGCTCGAAGAAACCACTCAATTAGAGCACATAGTTCAGTCTTAAAGACGCTCCTGCTTTAACCAAGCTATCAGTCATTTTCCGTTCTCCAACTTTGTACTCTCTTCGTTCAAGTACTCAAGTTATGTTGCGTAAACTACTTCGCAAAACACCTCTAGCCTGGTTACAGGTGAAGCGAGAAAAAACCCGCCTCTTTGTTGCCTTAGCTGGAATTGGCTTCGCCGATATCCTGATGTTTTTCCAGCTTGGACTGATGGAGTCTGCCTATACGTCTGCTACGGGGATGCACTACAGGCTGCGGGGCGACCTGTTCTTGCTAAATTCTGTGTCTGATAACGTGCAGACTATCAAACCCTTCTCGCGTTCCAGGTTATTTCAAGCAGCAGGCACAGACGGAGTCGCTGCCATCAACTCTCTCTATCTAGGAATCGGAAGATGGCGAAATCCTGCTAATAGAACATTCTGGCAGGTGCAGATTTATGGTTTCAACCCAAGTAATCCAGCAATGGATGTGCCAGATGCTGCGTCCGAATTGAATAAACTCAAGATGTTGAATTATGTGCTTTATGACCAGGCAGCGCGACCTGATTTGGGTAATGTTGCCAGTCAACTTCAGCAATCTAAACCGCTTTCAGCTCAACTGAATGACTTACAAATTCAAGTCACTGGTGTCTTCACAATGGGAGCCTCTTTCTCGGCAGATGGCAATCTGATTGTTAGTGACTCTACATTTTTGCGTCTGTTTCCAGAACGCAAACCGGATGATATTGATGTCGGTTTAATTACGTTGAAACGCGGTGCAGACATCAAGCAAGTGCAAGCAGATTTAAAAGCCAAATTGCCGAATGATGTGCTGGTTCTAACCAAGGAAGAATTTATCCAACGCGAAAGAAACTATTGGAGTCAAGTTAGTCCCATCGGTGTGATCTTTGGCTTTGGAACTATCGTGGGCTTTTTGGTGGGGACGGTAATTGTTTATCAGATTCTTTACTCTGATGTTTCCGATCACCTACCCGAATACGCCACGCTCAAAGCAATGGGCTATGGCGATCGCTTCCTAGTTGGTATTT
Organism: Trichocoleus sp. FACHB-6; assembly: GCF_014695815.1. Lineage (NCBI taxonomy): Bacteria > Bacillati > Cyanobacteriota > Cyanophyceae > Leptolyngbyales > Trichocoleusaceae > Trichocoleus > Trichocoleus sp. FACHB-6. The sequence goes on along the minus strand of NZ_JACJOY010000040.1, from coordinate 11,105 downwards.
TGCTGCAAGAGGCGTTGATTCTGGCAATTATGGGTTTTGTGCCCGGATTTGCGGTTTCACTAGGGCTTTACGGACTCATTGCCCAGGCGACGCTACTTCCCGTCAAAATGTCGCTAGATCGTCTCGTACTCGTGCTGTCTTTGACGCTTGTAATGTGTATTGCATCGGGAGCGATCGCAATGCGGAAGTTACAGTCTGCCGACCCCGCTGACATTTTTTAATTAGTCATTAGTCATTGGTTTTACTACCAATTACTTATTACCAATTAGCTATTACCATCTATGCAACCCGTAATTTCTGTCCACCAACTCAATCACTACTTCGGTGAAGGAGAACTGCGAAAACAAGCACTATTTGATATCAATCTCGACATCTATCCCGGAGAGATTGTAATCATGACTGGACCATCGGGGTCTGGTAAAACGACGCTGCTAACACTAATGGGAGGACTGCGTTCTGCACAAGAAGGAAACTTGAAAATTCTGGGGCAAGAAATGAATGGAGCAAGTAAGAAAGCAATGAGGCAGGTGCGACAGCAAATTGGCTACATCTTCCAAGCACATAACCTGTTGACTTTTCTCACGGCTAAGCAGAATGTGCGAATGTCTCTAGAGCTACACGAGCGCTTTCTAGACCAAAATATGGATGAGATAGCAACTGATATTCTCAAGACAGTTGGTTTAGGAAATCGTGTGGATTACTACACTGATAATCTATCTGGAGGACAAAAGCAACGAGTTGCGATCGCGCGTGCCTTAGTTAGCCATCCTAAAATTGTTCTGGCAGACGAACCTACCGCTGCACTGGATAAAAAATCAGGTCGAGATGTGGTAGAAATGATGCAGAAACTAGCAAAGGAACAAGGCTGCACAATTTTGCTAGTGACGCATGATAATCGGATTTTGGATATTGCCGATCGCATTGTTTATATGGAAGACGGGCGCTTGGCAGCCAACTCTGATGCTGTTGCACTCGTAGAATAGTTGCGAGGAGTGAAAGCAATTCCCTTGTGTACTCAATCCGAATTGATGAATATTCGCTCTCGAACTCCCTCAGACGACCAGGCGATAGCTGAACTTAACCGACTAGCCTTTAAGCGAGGTAATGAGGCTTCACTTGTGGAATCTATTCGTCAAACTGACCACTCGTACCCTTCCTTAAACCTTTTCTTTGCATCAGTCTCTACAAGGCTGCCATGAGCCATAATCACCCTTCTGAAGTCCCAAGAGAGTACCTTTTGAACCGACTGTTATACCTTCTCTTTTTCTTGTGTAGCCAACTGCTCTAATAACGAGGGTCCAAGTTCTTTGTACTCCCCAAGTACTCTGGCTACTAATTGTGTTATCAAGGGAAAGCTTTCATTAAAATGAAAAGCCGTATCTGTTAAGACCAAAGTGTGGCTTTCAGGATAGAAGAAGACAAATTCATTCAAGGGCAAAGATCCACTTAAGCTGAAGGTTCTAAATCCATCAAACAACAAGCATTCAATTTCATCCAAAAAACTGTTCCGACTATTTTGTATTACTTGGTCGATAGGCAGTTCAGGTTTTTTTGTCTCAAAACCTGGCGCAGCCCAAAGTTTGGCGTTTGGCTAGAAAGCTTTAAATTTTAAGGCAAACAGAGTATGAGATTTTCATTAATAACCCTAAATCAACACAAGCGCGTTGGGCTTGTGCCGTGCGTGCTGATTAGCTCACTCAAGGCTTTAATATCGCCCTGTTTTTTTTTGCAGCTTCTATCAACCGCCCTATCTCATCAGGTGTCAAATAATCTCGCTCGTTATCCGGTTTTGCTTCCTTAATCGGGTTCTCATTCTAACTCCTCCACCTAAAACAGTAGACCTCTTGCGGAATTAAGATGATTTAGCTATTTTTAGCTCATAATTATAAATTCCTGCAATTAAGTTTACTCGCAATCCAAATCGCTGACTTCGATTTCTATAACGGCTAGACAAAATTCTGAATATCTTCAAGCATCTAATGGTATGCTCAACTTTAATCTTGAGTTTAGCTAAACTTCTATTTTCTCACTTGTGCTTAGCGCTTAACTGAGAATTACTGGGTCTCTTATGAGGGATTTTACTGTTATTATGATGATATTTTTTTATTCCCTGATATCCTTTATCTGCTACAATCTGAATCCTCGACACAGCAATGATTTTACTCTCTTTGAATATTTTTAAGTCCTGTTCCCTTCCCTTTCCTATTGCTTGCCGCACATATAACCTCTGATGTAGCTCGATTTATTATCAGTTGCATTTTCAGCCTATGACACTTTTCCTTGTCGCTGTAGTAGGGCTTCTGTTTTTTTTAGGCCGTTCTATTTCTGTTTCTGCTACATTTACAATTACTACTTCTATTTCTGTGTTGTTTTTGACCATTTCTCTTTGACTTGGCAAGCCGAATTTTATACTCTTAATTAACATATTTTCAGTTCTCTTGACTGTCCGTTGAGCCGTTGATTCGTGTACCCCCCAATTTTTTGCTATGTGAAATAGCGTTCTATACTCTCGCCAATACTCTAATGTCAGCAATATTTGGTCTGGTATTGTTAGCTTGGAATAGCTGCCACGGCTGCCATGCTTGGCATCCCGCACTACTTGCACCATTTTCCTCGCACGTTTCTGGTGTCACTCCATACAGTCTTTTGAAGTCAGATGGTGAATTTGACAAAGCTTGTTTATATTTCATTTAGTTGTCTATAACTGTTATTTAATTCTTCTATGCAAGCTTATTTATCTTAATTCCGCAAGAGGTCTAGTGTGCTGGAGCGCGATCGCAAAAGTTTTCGGTCTACTGACTGTAGCTCTACTTTTCCTGATGCAGCACTCCCGTCAAAACCAAGTTAATTGCCGCTTGGGTGTACTGCTCAATCAATTCTGGACTCAATAAATCCCGCTCTGGCTCTAGATGCTTCAAGTTTTCATGAGCATTGGCGTAGAAAACGCACACACCGATAATCGTCAGAGTGGTCATGTACCCATCGAGCTTGCAGAATATTCCCTCTTGCATCCCCCGCTCCAAAATTTCAGTCAGGGAGGCAATTGGTTGTTGCCAGTTTGTCAGCTTGAAATACTTGCCCTGATTCTGAGAAGCTTCCTGAAACAACAACATTCCCCGATGGCGATGAGAAGCCTCGTAGGCGATTGTGGTTCGCAAAAACGCTCTTAACGCTTCTGCTGCTGGCAATTGTTCTAGGTTGAGTTGCAAAAGCACCTCCTGGAATTGTGTCGCCGGTCGCTCTAAAACCGCTTGGTAAAGCCCTTCCTTGCTCTGAAAGTAGTAGTAGATCATTCGCGGTGCTACGCCTGCACTCTTAGCGATCGCTTCAGTTCGCGCTCCACTGAGTCCGTGGAAGGCAAACTCCTCCTCTGCGGCATCGAGAATCTCTTGTTTGGTCGCCTCTGCATCACGTACTGGACGCTTGACAGAAGCAGCAGCAGGTGTTTTTTGGTTTTTGGCTTTTTGGCTCACAGGGGTAAACAAATCGATGACAGGACGGCGGTAGGGAAGGTAAAGCCCTTCTCTTTGAACTTTACAGGTACTCAAGGTCTAAGTGGCTCTTGTTAACTAAAAATTTAATCCATTCTTGACAGAACCAGGACTCACCCCTGACAATGAATTAAAAATTTAATTCATTAAAACCGGAAGGCGCTGACACCCTGAGTTCATTGGAGTTTCTGCATCAAAATGGCTCGTTTTCTGATTGCTACAATTCCCGCAGCCGGACACGTTAATCCAGCATTACCGATCGCCCGCTTCCTAGTGGAGCGCTCTCATGAAGTATGGTGGTACACAGGCAAAGGATTTAAGGAAAAGGTTGAAGCGACTGGTGCATACCACGTCCCGATTCGCACCGGATTAGACTTTACGGATATGAGTACCATTCCTCAGTCGTGGTTAGACCAGAAAGAAGCAAACAAGGGGGTGGCGCAGTTTAAGTTCTACCTCAAGCATGGCTTCATCGATGCTGGAGTTACGCAGCTATTAGACTTGACACAAATCCTTCGCTCTTTTCCAGCCGATGTCCTGCTATGCGATGTCTTCTTCATTGGCGTGTCATGGCTTTCGGAAAAAACGGGGTTGCCGTGGGCAGCCTTTGGCATGTCTGCTTTACCCTTGGGCAGCCGCGATACCGCTCCGTTTGGACTCGGTATACAGCCTACTAATTCAGCGTTTGGGCGATTGCGAAATGCACTTTTGAATGGGTTGTCACAGCGAGTCTTGATGCGCGATGTAACGGTTCATCTCGATCGCGTGAGAGTCAGTGTTGGGTTACCACCCAAGTCCCAGGACTTTTTCACCGCCGCCCTATCCCCGTTTCTCTACTTGCAGGGAACTACTCCAACGTTTGAGTATCCCCGTAGCGATTTACCAGGGCAAGTGCATTTTATCGGACCGTTTTTGCCCAGTCTGGAAGCTAACTTTACACGGCCTGCTTGGTGGGAGGAGCTTTCTGACGGTAAGCCAGTTGTCTTCGTTACGCAAGGGACTGTGGCAACGGATGCAGGCGACCTGATTAAGCCTGCAATCGAGGCACTTGCCAAGGATAACGTGCTGGTCATTGTTACAACTGGAGGACAGCCGATTGACAATCTTGGACTTGACTTAATGCCTGCCAATGTCAGAGTCGAGAAGTTTATTCCCTACGAGCATCTGCTCCCTCATGTGGATGTCATGGTGACTAACGCTGGATTCAACGGTGTGCAATTGGCTTTAGCGAATGGGGTACCGCTGGTAACTGCTGGGCAAACTGAGGAGAAACCTGAAATTTGTGCCAGGGTGCAATGGGCTGGGGTGGGAATTGACCTCAAAACAAGTACACCTAGACCAATGCAGATTCGAGATGCTGTGATGAAAATCCTCGGTTCATCCCAATATCGGCAAAGGGCTTTCCGTTTCAAAACTGAAATTGCTCAGTATGATGCACCTGCACTAGCTACTGCCCTATTGGAGCAACTGGCATCAACCAAAAAGCCTGTTCTCAGGGCGATTGACTAACATCTTTCCTTCACAAACTGCACTAAGTATGAGGAAGAATCATTTAGATTCCTAGCTAATAAATGGTTGCCTTATACTAGCAAATGCCGATTTGCAAGTGGGTGAAGACGGACTTGTTCGACAAGAAGCGCCAACAATTAGTGGACAACGAGGAACCCCTCGCAGCTCGGATGCGTCCTCGCACCCTTGATGAATTTATCGGGCAAGACCACATCATCGGACCTGGACGCCTGTTGCGCCGTGCGATTCAAGCTGACCAACTTTCTTCGGTCATCTTTTTTGGTCCACCCGGTACTGGGAAAACAACCCTCGCTCGGATTATTGCCAATACCACCCGCGCTCACTTCATTGCGATTAATGCTGTTCTCTCTGGGGTAAAAGAGATTCGGGATGCGATCGCAACCGCTCAAAAACATCAAAAGGAACACAATCAGCGCACTATCCTGTTTGTAGACGAGGTTCACCGCTTTAATAAATCCCAACAAGATGCAATGCTCCCTTGGGTGGAAAATGGAACAGTCATCCTGATTGGTGCAACCACAGAAAATCCCTATTTTGAAGTTAACAAAGCTTTGGTAAGCCGCTCGCGCATCTTTCAGCTTAAGCCTCTCAATGAAGCTGACTTACCGCGTGTCTTGGAACAGGCACTAACTGACCCAGAACGCGGTTATGGTCAGCTATCTGTAATCGTAGAGCCGGACGCGATCGCTCACCTAGTCAATGTCGCCAACGGTGATGCCCGTTCCTTACTCAATGCCTTGGAACTGGCAGTTGAAACCACACCCCCCGACGAAACTGGGACTGTTCGCGTTACGCTGGCTGTTGCAGAGGAATCGATTCAGCAGAGGGCTGTACTCTATGACAAGGAAGGAGATGCCCACTTCGATACCATCAGTGCCTTTATCAAAAGTTTGCGGGGTTCCGACCCGGATGCGGCTTTATACTGGCTAGCTAAAATGGTCTATGCCGGAGAAGACCCCCGCTTCATTTTCCGGCGAATGTTAATTTTAGCCAGTGAAGATGTGGGACTGGCTGACCCGAATGCCGTAGTGGTTGTTAATGGCTGCGCTAGCGCCTTTGAGTGGGTGGGGATGCCGGAGGGACGCTATCACCTCGCTCAAGCTACGCTGTATCTCGCCAACGCTCCCAAATCTAATAGCGTTATGGGCTTTTTCGATGCGCTAGCCGTCGTTGAAAAAGAACGGGAGGCGGAGGTACCCAATCACCTCAAGGATGCTAACCGGGATAAGAAAGGATTGGGGCACGGAGCCGGTTATCTTTATCCTCACGCCTACCGTGACCATTGGGTGGCTCAACAGTATTTGCCTAGCAGTTTGCAGGGACAAGTATTCTATCAACCTTCAACGCAGGGGTTTGAAGGGGAAATTAAGACGCAGGTAGCTCGTCATCGGGAAGCGCAACTTGAAGCGGTGGCAGAAGGTGTTTTTGTCTCACCTGTTGAAGTGCTAACAACAGGACCTACTGATCGCACAGTTGACCGATGGTTGCAACGTACATTGAGGCAGGTGGGTGAGCAACTCGCTACAGTACGCGATCGCATTTTCACCTTAGCTCAACTTCAGCGTCATCATGTTGTTTTGGACTTAAATGCAGGCAGTGGTTTACTCACCTTTGAAGGATTACGTCGGGTACCGGAAGGTGGAGTTTATGCCTGTACTCGGACATCTGCTGAAGCTGTTGCCCTACAAGAACAGGTGGCGGCGCTTCCTCTCCTCAAGCGTCCTGTGGTATTGAGTTCTACCTTAAACGAGTTGCCAGAGGTTTTAGCAACCCAAGTCCCCGATATTCGGTTTGACTGCATCATCGGGCGCAATGCGCTTATCCATGAGCCGGATAAACCAGCAGCAGCTAAACTGTTAGCTCAATGGCTGCAACAGTCGGGAGTTTTGGTACTAGCTGAGACGGTGCCACGCCACACGCAACGGCTTTATCGTTTGCTCGAAAAGTCGAAGTTAAATGCTGACTTGTACCAGCGATTAGTGGCAGCGGAAGAGGCAATTTACAGCGACAGGTTAGACCCAATGGTGAACTGGGATACGGATGAGTTACGGGTTGCCTTTGAGGATGTAGGGTTGGTGGTTGAAGTGGATGAAGAGCGATCACACACCCAAATGCATATTACACCAGCCTTAATCGAGCGCTGGTTCGCTACTACTTCTGCAACGAATAGACCTTCTTATGCGGCGCATTTGGCGAAGAATCTCCACGAAGAAGAAATCCGTGTTGTAAAAGAGCTATTCAATCGCTCTTTGCTGCATCAAACTGTCAATTGGGAGAGTGCGATCGCTTTTTTGCGGGCTGAGTTGTCGTAAAGGCAGTGAGGCGGCAAATGAAGAGCATAAGCGATCGCATTGATGATGCCAGCGATGATGAACAAAAGTAGATGTTGGATTGCCTTCCTCAACTCAACCTACGAGCGATTTCCGATCACTGCTACTGTAATGGTCGCGTTCTTTTATGTTTTGCACATCTTGGACACCAAGTACCACCACGAAGAATACTCTCAGGTGTAGCTTCCCATTTGTGACCCTTTTCGCACTCCCATAATAGCTTTTGTTTAGTTCCTTTATAGTCGGAAGATAAACACTTTCCATTGCGAACTATGGCTATCTGGTGCATCTCCTCAATTGTGTGAGTCCGTCTCTTTAATCCCCTTTCTTTCTTCGCACACTCAGGACACCAGGTGCCGAAAAAAACATTACTTGGTCTTGCCTTCCATTGATGACCTTCCTTACATTCCCATAGAAGAGGTGTAACACTGTTGATGTATTCTTCTGACAGACACTTCCCGCTACGTTCAGCAGCGAAAGCCTGCATATCTTGAATAGTTTTATCTTTTCCAAGGCATTTTGGACACCAGCTACCACTATTCTTTACATTATTTGGTGCTGCCTTAAAACGATGACCTTTTGCACATTCCCACTCTAGGTGTTCAAAGATACCTAAATATTGTTTTGATATTAGTTTTCCTCCATGCTTTGTCGCGATCGCTTGTAATTCTCCTAAGCGATTTGGACAATAGACTGCCTGTAAATCTACTTTTTTCTCATCAAATCCAGAAGGCAGAGGAATGCCCTTTTTCAACAGTTCATCGCGTATAAAAAACTTAATGCTATCAATACCAAGCACATCTAAGATTGATGGAATCTCTATAAGTGTCACACCATGAGCCTTACAGAGGTCGCGTTTTCGTTGGTCGCGATTTTGTATTTTCAGTAACTTAGCATCAGAAGAGTGGAAATACTTAATGTGCTTGTAATGCTGGAGTCCTTGATGCTCGAAAGCAAGTTTTAGTGAGGGAGAATAACCATCAAGTTCCATTTGATGTCCATCAGCGGAGCGTAACCATTCCGGTCTAGTTTTATTGAAAGGATATCCAAAAAGCTGTTCAAAAAATGCACGACAGATACGCTCTCCTAAACCAGCGCTGCAATCGGGACACCATCCTTCTCTAACAATAATTGACGGAATTGTTTGCCAACGGTGACCTTCTTGACATTCCCATAGCAATTTTGTGTTTGTACCCTGATAGATAGTAGACAAACACTTGCCCCCTCGTTCTGCTGCAAGTCTTTGCATATCCTCAATTGTCTTTTTATTATTTCCCGCGCAATCGGGACACCACTTTCCTCCATTAATAATATTGTCTGCATTAGCTTCCCATTGATGACCTTCGGCACATTGCCACAGTAGGCTTTCTTTAACGTTAATGAATACCTGAGACAAGCATCGACCGCCCTTGCTAGTAGCAAATACCTGCATTTTTTCAATAGTGTGTGTTTTCCGTTTCTCTCCACGAATCTTTTGAGCACATTTGGGACACCATCCATCATTCTTGATGTTATGTGGAGTTGCTTCCCATATATGCCCCTCTGCACATTGCCAGGTTAATTTCTTTACAACACTTTCAAAATGAGACGATAGGCATAATCCGCTACGTAACTGGGCTAAATTCTGCATATCCTCAAGGGTGTATCGTCGCCGATTTTTGTCGCTCTTTGCACGCCCACAATCCGGGCACCATCTACCAAGGGTCTTGATATTTTGAGGGATAGCTTCCCATTTGTGACCTTCTGCACACTCCCAAAGGTGTTTTTTCCCCATACCTAAAAATGTAGGAGAAAGACAACGTCCGCCATATTGAGCAGCTAACTCTTGCAGGTCTGCAATAGTTCTTCCCCGTCCAGCGCAAAACGGGCACCAGTTCCCTGCCTTGAGATAATCTCGGCAAGATTCAAACTGATGTCTATGTTTGCACTCAAAAAGTAATTTACTTGTAGAGTTTATATATTCGTTGGCAAGGCAGTGACCACCACGTTCTTTTGCAATTTCACGCAACTCTTCCAGAATTTTTGCTCTGTCTATCATTTAATCTCTTGTAGTCAACTTTTTTTACTAGCTATTAACCTAACTTAGAACGTCTCATTACTGTCGAAAAAGGCATCTAAAAAATTGTTGTTGAAGTCAAGAGTTTTGTGGGACAGCCTGATGTCAAAGATTTAGAACAAGCTTTGGTACAGTATGTTCTCTAGCGCCAAATCCTTAACGAAATAGGTATAGAGCGAATTCTCTATCTTGCCGTCTCCCATCCTACCTTCAACAGCGTATTTACCATAGAATTAGGACAAGTTCTGCTAAAGAACCAAATTATTAGGCTGATTGTCTTTGATGAAGAAAGAGAGGCGATCGCGCAATGAATACCCGATTAAACTACCGAGGAAGGGATTGCTACCGATTTACTAGAAGCAGGCGTTCCCAAAGAAGATATAGTACTTGGTTTTCGCCATCCCAAGATTCGTGAGTATACAGGCTTTGCAGTAGCTTAATTGCATAATATCTAATGAAGCATCGAATAGTGATCGCACACTCAACCCTTCTGTACCGCATAGCATCCTTAACTCGAACCTCAATAAGCAACTGGAGTTTCTTATTAGTTAGAGCTTAACTACTGTACTTTTGAACCAATGCCATTGTCCTTTTGACCAATCCAGCTCGTTTGCGAGTTCGCAACCGCACCTTGGCATCTGCTACTACTGCTTCTTTCAACTCCGGTTTGGATTGCAACAAAGCTATTGCTGCTTCAATAAACGTTTCTGGCGTAATCTCCTCCGACTCACACAGTCGCAGTAAATCAGCTCTGATTCCTTGCTCTAAGTGAACAGCCAACCGCTTTCCAACCTGTGGCAGGTTGTCTAACTCCGCCTGTAGTCGCTGTAACTCTTGAGGCTCCCCATTAATTTGGGCAGAATTGTCGGCATCACTGATTTCAGTAGATGCAGCAGCTTCCTCCTCCACCTCTAGAGAGCGCTTGAGCGAGAGTGAGGTATCGCGCGGAGTTACTTTAGGGCGCGACTTGGATGTAATCAGCGAACGAATGTCAGGATTTGTCATGCTTACCGTCCAACGAATAAATCTTGTCTACTAGAACCTCAATTGGATAAGCCAAATCCTCTTGCCCCATTTCGTGAAGCGTCAGTCCTCGGTTAATGGCTTGCTTGAACTTCTCCGACTCCCGGATCGATGGCAGCACCAAATCTTTTTCAAACCATTGGGTAGTAATTTGCTTCATCGACTCAATATTGCTCTCACTCTCCGTCGTGCGGCGCAACCCCACCCAGCGATCGCGAAACGGAACTACACCCAAAACCCTCCCCCCAAACGTCTCATCCTCTTCCTTGAGTTCGTTAATCAACTCCAAAGTGCGAATCAACGACTGTAAGCCTTTTACCGAAGCTTCAACGGGAATCATCAACCCATCAGACGCACCAATTACTGTCAGGGAAATTTGCGATCGCTGCGGGGGCGCATCGATCAGGCAATAGTTAAAGAGTTTGGCAACACTCTTGAGCCGTCGCCCCAGTGTCAAAGCACCCGTGCCGCTACCTGCCAGATAATCTTGCACCGTGTCCAGAGCGTCATCAGAGGGAATCAAAAACAGATTGTCGTACCTCGTCTCATAAATCCCATCCTAAGAGGATGTTTGAAAAGTGGTGAGGGGTTAAATATTATGCCAACCGCCTGACCATGATACGGATCATTGCCAGATAAATAAAAGTCTCCGATGTTTCTGGCAATAACTCATAA
>NZ_JACJOY010000004.1:0-7446 GCF_014695815.1 Trichocoleus sp. FACHB-6 | reverse complement strand
AATTACTGGGGTAAGCTTTACTCATAACGCTCTCTCAGTGCTGTGTACTACATATTCGCAGCTTACACTGAGTGAGCTTTTTTGCTATCTAACCGACTTTTAAAACATCCTCTAAGTAATTTTTTCAGTGGATACCTTTTTTGGTTCAAAATTTTAGAATGCGATCGCTGCTGAGTTCAACGCCCATTGTCCTGCCAGCAGCAATGCACACTTCCTTACTTCAAGATTAAGCGGCAGCGGAGAGGTCAGCCACTACTCTTATCCGTCCTTTGAGAACAGAACGCAGCAGTCTATTGACGCAACCTCTTTCTTCTTCATCCAAAGACTCATCCAGAGCGGCTGCCATCAGTCCATAACGGTCAGCCAGTGTCAAAATACCAGTTTCGCTGACAGAGGCGAGGATTTCAGAAATAGCACCGGGGATCAGTTGGATTTGGGGAAGCATGGTTGTTGGGCGTCAACTCTACGATATTTAATATCTCACCCCTTTCCATCTCGCCGAGCGATCGCTTCGATGAGTAACGTGTGAAAATTCTCAGCCTTTCGAGTGATCTGAATTACAATAGGCGCTCAATGCACAAGCGGCTCAATAGCGATCGCACTTCTCTACTAACTACGCGATCGCTCTCTCTAAATCCCTCCAACACTCGCTTCTGCGTTTTTCCTTCTGGGACTGAAAACTAAACCTTTAGACGATTGGGGTTCTGGAATTTTTCGCTCAAGGTGGGCGAGTGAAGGCTTGGAGAGTTTAGTAGGATGCCCATTTGTCACCATACGGCGGTGAACTTCTCCCCAGTCAGGGAGATTGCTGTCTTCCTGTTGCCAGTGAACAACAGAAGCTTCATCACACCAGTCCTGAAGACGAGGCATAACATTTCTATGAGCGCCTGAGTTGCGGTAAAACTTCATTGCTGCCTGTTCCTCCCAAGCAGTCAGCGTCCAAAATGCTCCGTTAGAGTCTCGCAAAAGTTGACCCTTTAAAAATCCAGGTGTATTGACGATCTGCCATGTAGACAGCACATTGTTCCACAAAAATGCTGGTAAATATAGAGGCGATCGCACGCGCAAGCGGGTAGCTGAAATAAACACCATTGGATGTTTCTCCTTTGTCTATGTCTAATAGATTGAAAACTTATGCAGCTAGTTGTGTTAGCACTCCAAAATGCGCCCCTGTTCTTCTACCTGAGTGCGTGAGACGTTTGCCATGGCAATACCTCCACGTTCTAGTTGCCTTATACTCAACTAATTGAGTAGCTATATTTAATTTATACTCAATTAGTTGTATATGTCAATAAGCTAATTTTTATGGCTCTAGCTCACGCACTGTTAGCATCTCTGATTAAGCAATCTTGTAGTGGCTACGATCTATCCAAGCAGTTCAATAGTTCTGTAGGCTTTTTCTGGAAGGCAAGCCAGCAGCAGATTTATCGGGAGTTGTCCAAGCTGGAAACTGACGGTTGGGTGAGTGCCGAGATTGTTTGCCAACAAGGTCGTCCAGATAAAAAGCTGTACCAAGTGACAGAACTTGGACAAAAGCAGTTGACACAGTGGATTGAACAGCCGTGCGAACTTAGCCCGATTAGAGATGATTTATTGGTCAAAGTATTTGCTGGGTCTGTGGTTGAGCCTCAGGTGATTGTGGAACAATTAGAGCATCACCGGGAACTACACCAGCAAAGATTGGCTGTTTACCGAGATTTAGAGCAGCGATACTTTAAGAATGGTCAAGACTTATCGATGGAAGCCAAATTTCGCTACATAACGCTCAAAAGAGGTATTAGCGACGAGACGAGTTGGTTGACATGGTGTGAGGAAGCGATCACCCTTTGCTCAAGTTCCTAGGCGAAGCGATCACACCCAGCCGCAATGACTACCCTGGAATTAGAGTTCCTAAATTGTTGACATGAAATCCCGATATTTTTTGTTGCTGCTACTAATACTCACCACAACAGCAGCCTGCGACTCAACACAAGCATCCCTCGACCCCCAGACAACCCAACAAGTTGAACAACCACCTCAAACTACACCCCAGCTAAAACAACAGTCACAACAAGCCGCGCAGACTAAAAACGTGGTGCGAACCCAACCACTCACCCCCCAACCAATTCGCATCACCCTCAACAACTTACCCAAACCCTACGCCACCGACAGCGCCTCCAACTCGCCCAACGTAGTATCAGTACCCCAAAACCCCACCCTGCGAGTCCCACCAGGCTTTGTAGTCAACGTCTTCGCCGAGGGCTTAGATGCCCCTCGTTGGCTTACCCTCACCCCTAACGGTGACGTGCTAGTAACGGAAACTCGACAAAATCGCATTCGCCTACTGCGCGACACCAACGGCGATGGCGTTGCAGATGTCAACAAAACCTTCGCCACTGCACAAAACGGGGTAAATATACCCTTTGGCATGACCTTTGCAGGCAACAACTTCTTCCTCGCCAACACAGGCGAAGTCCGACGATATCCTTACAACCCAGGACAACAGCAACTTAACGGCACAGGTCAAAAAATTGCCACCCTCACCCCAGGCGGCTATAACCAACACTGGACGCGCAACGTAGTAGCCGCACCCGACGGCAAAAAGCTTTACGTGTCAGTTGGTTCCCGTTCCAACGCCGATGAAGAACCACTGCCACGCGCCTCAGTACAGGTGATGAATCTCGACGGTTCCAACCAACAAACCTTCGCCTCCGGCTTACGCAACCCAGTCGGACTTGATTTTCATCCCACCACGGGCGAACTTTACGCCACCGTCAACGAACGCGATGGACTAGGCGACGACCTCGTACCAGACTACCTAACCCGCGTCCAACAAGGAGAATTTTACGGCTGGCCCTACGCTTACCTGGCACCAAATCGCCTCGACCCGCGTCAGGTGGTCAATGGCAAGAGTAAACGCCCCGACCTGGTAGCGAAAACAAAAACGCCCGATGTTCTATTCCAAGCACACTCAGCAGCCTTGGGATTGCAGTTTTATGACGGCAAGACCTTCCCAGAAAAATATCGCAACGGTGCATTTGTTGCCTTTCGCGGGTCTTGGAACCGCGACCAAGGCACGGGATACAAAGTTGTCTTCGCCCCCTTCTCTAACGGGCGTCCTCAAGGCTACTATGAAGACTTTCTCACCGGGTTTCTGCTAAACCCAGCCCAAGCAACCACTTGGGGGCGTCCGGTGGGTTTACTCGTACTGCCTGACGGCAGTTTGCTAGTTACTGAGGAAGCAAATGACCGAATTTACCGCATTCAATATCAAGGATGAGGGATGAATGACTATAGCGCCAGAGAAAGCATTTGCTTGCATTGATGGGGTAGTTCATCGCCCTACCTGGTATATTAAGCCCGCCTTCGTAGGTTTAGCTTGCGCGGTTGCAACTTTAGTCGTCGGAGTGTTGGTCAACCCAGCGCAAGCGGCCAATTCTCGGCAGGTAGAACGATTACTCGAAACAAACGCCTGTCCCAGATGCGACCTGAAGAATGCCAAGTTGGACAATGCCAAGCTGAAGGGTGCTGACTTGACGGATGCTGATTTGGAAGGGGCAGACTTAAGTAGTGCTGACCTGAGTGGTGCCAAGCTAGAAGGTGCCAAGATGAACGGTGCCAAGCTGGTTATTACCAACTTGGAGAAGGCAAACTTAAGGGAAGCAAAATTGGGGATAATGCGATCGCGTAATGAAGACCGCAAGGACGCTAAGCAGGCTCAGGAATTTCCTGCGGATTTGCGGTACGCCAATTTAAAGGGCGCTGACTTGTATAACGCTGTCCTAACCAAAGCTCAGTTGAGTGGTGCCAAGCTAGAGAATGCGAATCTGAATTTTGCTAATCTGGTTGATGCTGATTTGCTCAAGGCAAATTTAAGTAATGCTAATCTTGCGGTTGCCAATCTCGTAAGGGCGAACCTGAAAGAGGCAAAATTGAACATTGCTGACCTGACAGGTGCGAATCTAGCGGCTGCTAACCTGACGGGTGCCGAACTTGATAATGCCAAGCTGGGTAGTGCTAACCTGAGCGAAGCCAAGCTTAATCAGGCATACTTGGGCAATGCTGACCTGAATGGTGCTGTTTTGGCTGAGGCGTATCTTCTTGGCACCTTATTGCCGAATGCTAACTTGCAGAGTGCCAATCTTACCGATGCTGACTTGAGTGGTGCTAATTTGAGTGGTGCTAGTTTCAATCGTGCTAATCTGACTACGGCTGGGCTGAAAAATGCTAATCTGACAAATGCCAAGTTAGCGATCGCTAATCTAAGTGGTGCTGACTTAAGCGGTGCTAACCTCAATTATGCTTACCTGAGTGAAGCTAATCTGATCAATGCAAACTTGAGTGGCACAAACTTGCGCGAGGCAAATCTGCGTTCTGCTAATCTAACTGGTGCGTCTTTAGTTGGTGCAAATCTGGTTCAGTGCAATCTGATTAGTGCCATTTTGAAGGAGGCTAATCTGAGTTATACCAATTTCAGCACGGCGGATTTGAGGGGGGCTGATTTGGGAGATGCTAATCTAAGTTACGCTAACCTGACTGAAGCAGATTTTCAGGGGGCTAATCTGGCTGAGGCTAATCTCACAGGTGCCAACTGGCAGGAGGCTAAGCTGAAAGGTGTTATCGGCTTGAACAGATATTCGCCTTCCGAAACGGCAGCACCTTAAAAAGGTAAAAGTCAAAAAAAAGACTACTACTACTGATTGAAAGCAGCTGTTGCATCAAAAAACATGAAACGAGAAATACTAACTGTAGCTGCGTTGTTGATGCCTTACTATTGGGCGATGCCCGTTAAGGCGGATAATCCAGAACACGTTCAGCGGTTAATGGCGACAAATCAATGTGAATTTTGCGACTTGAGTGGGGCTAGCTTTACAGGGAGTGACCTGAGCAATGCTAATCTCAAAGGTGCCAATTTAGCTAACGCCAACTTAAGCGGTGTGATTCTGGCAAATACCGACTTCACGGGAGCTAATTTGGCTAATGCTAACTTGAGCAATGCGGTTCTCAATGGTGCTAACATCAGCGGTGCAAATCTGCAATTTGCCGATTTGCAAAATGCAAGTCTTTTAGGAGCGAGCGCTAGAGAAAAAGCAGAGTTGGCGGGTGCTAACCTCAAGGGTACAATTATGCCTGATGGCAGAATCCACAACTAGGCTCCTTCCCTGACGCGATCGCAACCCAAAATTAGAGCTATATACTATCACTCAACGAAATATGATAGTATCCCTTTTGCTTTAGTGTTGTTAGCAGTCCTCTTCTGCTCTCCCTGAAATTTTCCCCATGCAACTGCGAAATTTCCTGCGCCGGACAAAGATTGTTGCTACGATTGGCCCCGCTACCAGTCGTCCAGAAGTCCTACGCGATTTAATTGAAGCGGGTGCGACTACTTTGCGCCTCAACTTTTCCCACGGCACGCATGAAGACCATCAGCGTAGCATTCGCCTGATTCGCCAGACGGCTTTTGAACTAAATCAGCCAGTCGGCATCTTGCAAGATTTGCAAGGGCCGAAAATTCGTCTGGGACGGTTTGAAAATGGGTCTATTGTTTTAAGGAAAGGCGATCATTTCATTCTAACTAGCAAACCAATCGCAGGCTCCCAGGAAATTAGCTCTGTCACCTACGAACCTCTGGCCGATGAAGTCCCCTGCGGTGCCACAATTCTGCTTGATGACGGCAAAGTTGAAATGATCGTGGAAAAGATAGACCGCACTTCACGGGAATTGCACTGTCGCGTCGTCGTAGGGGGAACTCTCTCCAACAACAAAGGCGTGAATTTCCCAGGTGTCTACCTGTCAATTAAGGCGCTTACTGATAAAGACCGTAAAGACTTAATGTTTGGTCTTGACCAGGGCGTTGACTGGGTAGCGCTGAGTTTTGTCCGCAACCCCCAGGATGTGCTGGAAATCAAAGAGCTAATTTCCAATGCTGGTAAGCAAGTGCCAGTGATTGTCAAAATTGAAAAGCACGAAGCCATCGAGCAAATGGAGGCGATTCTTTCCCTCTCTGATGGCGTTATGGTGGCTCGCGGTGACTTGGGCGTGGAATTGCCTGCGGAAGATGTCCCGATTTTACAAAAGCGTCTGATTGCCACCTCGAACCAACTGGGCATTCCCGTGATTACGGCGACTCAGATGTTGGACAGCATGGTGAACAATCCCCGCCCAACCAGGGCTGAAGTTTCCGACGTGGCGAATGCCATTCTTGACGGTACCGATGCGGTAATGCTGTCGAATGAGACTGCTGTCGGTAAATACCCCATCGAAGCTGTGCAGACGATGGCAGCAATTGCCGTGCGGATTGAGCAGGAAAAAATTGCCCCGAATGTCAAAGGCACCACCCGCTCTATAACTAATGCTATTAGTCAAGCTGTCGGTCAAATTGCCGAACAGTTGGGGGCGGCGGCGATTATGTCGCTGACGAAAAGCGGCGCTACTGCCAGAAATGTTTCCAAGTTCCGACCAGAAAAACCGATTTTGGCAATAACTCCCCATGTGGATGTAGCGCGACAGTTGCAGCTAGTGTGGGGCGTGAAACCCCTACTGGTGCTGGAGTTGCCTTCGGCGGGTCAGACGTTCCATGCGGCAATCAATGTGGCTCTAGAGAAGCAGATGCTGATTGAGGGCGATTTGGTGGTGATGACCGCCGGAACGCTGCAAGGCGTATCTGGCTCCACCGACTTAATTAAGGTTGAGGTGGTGACTTCGGTTCTGGGTAAGGGCATTGGCATCGGACAGGGTGCGGTCAGCGGTCGAGCGCGGGTAGCTCACACTGCCAGGGAAATCGGAAACTTCAATCATGGAGAAATTCTGGTGGTGCCTCGCACTAATGCTGATTTTGTTGATGTAATTCGCAAGGCATCTGGGATTATTACTGAGGATGAAAGTCTGGCTTCTCATGCGGCTGTGATTGGCTTACGCTTGGGTGTTCCGGTAATTGTGGGCGTGAAGAAGGCAACGGAAATCATTCGGGATGGAGCGATTCTGACGCTGGATATGCAACGAGGTTTGATTTACTCCGGTGCGATGGGAGTGAATTCTGCAAATTCGGTGCTGCCAGTTTAAGGGATTACTTCCAACCCCTTTCTCCATTAAAGGGAGAAGGCTTCAGGACAATACATCTCGGTTAACGTTGTCATGCAACACATTTGCTCCCCAATCCCCCAATTTACCGGGGATTGGAGAGCAAGCCTTAATATTTTTATTTAGGTAAGAAATATAGCACATTGCTTATAAAAAAAAATTATAGAGCAATCCTATTTGAGTTGTGATATCCCAGCACTTTAGATACCCGACTTCTTAGAGAAGTCGGGTATCTGGCATTCACGAATCATTTAGGACTGCTATAGATCCCAAATGGGATCTATTCATTGGCTAGCCGTTTGAGCATCAGTCTGATAAAGCAGAGATTGATTTTAGCAGTGGCATGGTTGAGAGTTCGCTCAAAATTTTTGACCAAACTCTTACAGC
>NZ_JACJOY010000039.1:0-1872 GCF_014695815.1 Trichocoleus sp. FACHB-6 | reverse complement strand
AATTACTGGGGTAAGCTTTACTCATAACGCTCTCTCAGTGCTGTGTACTACATATTCGCAGCTTACACTGAGTGAGCTTTTTTGCTATCTAACCGACTTTTAAAACATCCTCTTAACTGCTGACACCAGATTAATAACTAAAATGCTGAAATCCTTGGTTGAGGGTGAGATGTTTGTCGGGATAGACACCAGAGGAGTCTACTAACAAGACGTTAGCTTCGGTAGTAATCCCGATAACAGCTGCTCCCTCACCCAATCGTTCCACTAATATCTGGGCTTTTTCTGAAGGTACGCATAAGACAAGTTCAAAGTCTTCGCCACCATATAAAGCCCAGTCCACAGCTTGCTCGTTTGAAACCATTTGGCTGAGGGCAGCTGGAATGGAAATCGAGGCGCGATCGCATTTTGCACCCACTCCACTACATCGGCAAATTTGCACAATTGCATCTGCTAAACCGTCGCTGCTGTCCATCCCAGCAACGGGGATGGGGGATTGGGAATCCAAATCCCACAGGAAAGGCAAGACATCTAGGCGGGGTTTAGGGCGCTGGTGCGCTTGGATTAAAGATAATTTCTCGGCTTCGGTGAGATTTTGACCGGATTCTGGGTTCAGTAACAATTCTAAACCCGCTCTTGAGGCTCCGTGAACTCCGGTGACGACAATGGCATCCCCAACTTGAGCAGATGAGCGCCGGATAATCCGATTTGGGGAAGCTTCACCAAAGGCGGTAATTGCTATTGTATTGACTGGCGAACGGCAAATATCGCCGCCGACAATAAATGTATTGTAATGTTGCAAGCATTCGGTTATTCCCTGGTAAAGTCGCTCCACCCAGGTGACGAGTGTATCGCTTGTAAGGCTTAAACCTACAGTAATTCCCAGTGGAGATGCGCCCATTGCGGCTAAATCGGATAGATTGGCAGCAGCAGCACGCCAACCAGCGTCTTCTGGGGATGTGGTGCGATCGCTAAAATGGGTTCCATCCACCAGCATATCCGTTGTCACTACCAATTCTTTACCCGGCTGGGTTTTCATTACAGCCGCATCATCTCCTACGACTTCCGCCGGACAGAAGCGTTGCAATCGTTGTAATAAACCCTGTTCCCCGATGTCTCGAATTTTCATGGAGTTTTGACGAACCGCAAAGATGAGAGTGTGTTCAAACAAGCGATCGCACCCTGAGTAAATACTAAGCGCGATCGCTAAAATATACCCATACTTGTGCCGTGACTACCAACAACGTTCTAGGTTTAGTCTCAAAATGACAACCACGCTAATTCAAAATCCACAACGATTTCTGTTAAGAAATATTAGCTGGCAGACTTATCAAGCTTTGCTGAAAGATATAGAAGAACAGCCGGGGATTCGCCTGACTTACGACCAAGGCTTATTGGAAATTATGACCCCACTAGATCCCCATGAAGGCTACAAAAAACTCTTAGGACGTTTTGTGGAAACTCTGACTGAGGAATTAAATATTAATATTCGCAGCTTAGGTTCGAGAACTTCTAAGCGTGAGGATTTGCAGAGGGGATTTGAACCAAATCAGTGCTACTACATCCAGAATGAGCCGATTGTCCGAGAACTAGAACAAATAGACCTCAATCAATATCCACCACCTGATTTAATTATTGAGATTGATATTACTAGCAGTTCTATTAATCAATTTGAATTGTATGGTGATTTTGGGGTGTTAGAAGTCTGGCGTTATGACGGAAGACGCTTGAGATTCTATCAGTTAGAGGAGAAACAATATTTAACCTGAGTTCGGGTTAAGCAGAAGGAAGGAAAAACGCATTAATATTGAGAGAGGGCTTCTTAGGCTGATGGCATTCTTGCAATTAATCCACAGACCAAATTCACCAAGAAAT